>JBNJDJ010000086.1:0-6613 GCA_051744845.1 Bacillota bacterium | reverse complement strand
TCAAATATAACTTCTGATTTAAACTTTTGACTTGTATTTACTATTTGACTTGCTGGTCTTGCATGTATTCCACTTTCAGTTTTTATTGTTATTTCCATATCTTACTCCTTATCATTAGTCATAATCTTTAATCTAAATAAATTATAAAATACTAATCTGTTTTATAATTTAATAAAAAATCTTCTGCTTCCTTACACCAAATACCATTGTTATTCTTTAAAATAGAATCTAGTTTTTTAAACAATTTATTATTTTTACCTAACTTTTCAAAATCGTCAATTGCAGTTAAGTCCATATCTATATGAGGATAAATTAAACATTTACCATCATAATTATTTTCTTTTAAATTCACAATAGTTTCAGGTGCTGCATTTAATCCTCCAATATGTGTAATCATATATGATGGATTAATTTTTTTATCTGAAGATAATTTTAAAGACTCTAGCATATCATCTGTTGAACCACCTGATGTTCCAACTAAATGTGTACTTGAATAATGAACATGATAAAAATTAAAAGGTACTTTAAATTCTTTATCTGTTGGACCTGCAAAAAAGTTTAAACAACCATCATTACCTAATAAATTATCTGCTTGAGTTAATAATTCTTTGACTGCTGCAAAAACAAATACATCATCAAATCCATCTTTTTTAATAATATCTAATATTTCTTTTGAATTTAAATTTTTAGTGTTTAAATATATAAGCTCTATGCCTTTTTTCTCAGCTTCTTTTTCACTAATTAATTTTTTAGCTCTATCAAGCCTTTCTTGATTAATATCTGTTACTAAAATAGATTTCGGATTTATTTTTCCATTTATAGCAAAATCAATAGCTCCAATTCCCATAGGTCCAGTTGCTCCAAGTAAAGCTAGATTACCACCTTCTTTAATCCCCATATCATGTTCATATACATATGGAGTTGTGTGATAATTAGCATTAAAAGCTCCAATTATACAAGACATAGGCTCAGCTAAAGATGCATTAGCAAAATAATCATCTTTCATAGGTAAAACACACCCTAAATCTATTGCAACCTTAGGTATAATAGTATAAGTAGCATTACCACCAAATGTTTCATAACTATAACCAGGAGAATAGCCACTTTCTAATCCCATAGCTGGTTGTAAAACAAAATTTTGACCAGAACTAAACTCATCTTTTAAATTATTGCCTACTTTTACAATTTCACCTGAAAATTCATGACCAGTCATAATAGGCTTTTTATTAATTGTATCAGGAACTCTTTTATGATCTGAACCTAAAAGAGCAGCTTTATATGTAGACAGACATATACTATTTGAAACTACTTTTACTAATAATTCATCCTCTTTAATTTCTGGTAAATCAAATTCTCTAATTCTAATATCTTTTTTTCCATATAATACAGCAGCTTTAGTTTTCATAGTTTTCCTTTCTATTCTTTAATTAATTTAATAAGGTGTATCCATTAATTTAATTAATGTAATACACCACTATTTTTTTTAAGCTAATTCTTCTTTTAATTCTTTTTTAAACTCTTCTAATTTCGGATCTCCTAAAAAGTTATCTATTGCAATTACTTTTTTATCTTCAAACTTTAAGCGAACTCTATCTTCTAAACTCGAATGAGTTACAATAACATCAACTTCATCTGGTACTTTTTCAATAGCAAAGTTGTCTACCTTTTTATCTAAACCTAACTTTTTTAACTCTTTTTGAAAAGCAGTTGCTCCCATAGCACTACTACCTAAACCAGCATCACATGCAAATGCAATAAAATCAACTTTTTCTGGCTTCTTATTTAAAATAGCTTTACCTTGACTTTTCATCTCTTTAGATTTTTCAACTGATTCTTCTAAACTTTCTTCAGACTCATCTTTATTTTGAAACTTCAAAATTAAAGAAGCAACTAAGAAAGAAACAATTGCTGCAGAAGTAACACCTGCTATAACTCCCAAAAAGTTTCCTTTAGGTGTTAAACCAAGATATGCAAAAATCGAACCTGGACTCGGTCCTGCTACTAAACCAACATTAAAAAGACTAAAAGTTAAAATACCTGTCATTCCACCAGAAATCATTGCTAAAATCATCAAAGGATTCATTAATACATAAGGGAAATAAAGTTCATGTATTCCACCGAAAAAATGAATAATAATTGCACTAGGTGCAGACTTCTTTGACATTCCCTTTCCTAGTAAAGCAAATGCTAAAAGCATTCCTAAACCTGGACCTGGATTAGAGGCAACCATAAAATAAATTGACTTTCCTGATTCTAAAGCAGCTTGCATCCCTAAAGGATAATATATCCCTTGGTCAATTACATTATTTAAAAATAAAACTTTAGCTGGTTCATTAATTAAAGATAAAAGTGGTAAATAACCTGTTGCTACAAGTCCTTCAATTAACTTTGTAACTAAATTATTTGCTCCTTGTATTACCGGTCCAATAAATTGATAAGAAAATAATGCTAAACCTAATCCCATAAAACCTAATGAAAAGTTATTAACAACCATTTCAAAGCCAGCAGGAATTTTTTCATCAATGGCTTTATCAAATTTCTTTACGATGTATCCACCGAAAGGTCCTATAATCATAGCTCCTAAAAACATTGGAATATCTGAACCTACAATTAAACCGATTGTACCTATCGATCCTAAAATTGATCCTCTTTTGCCACCAACTAGTTTACCACCTGTATATCCTAAAAGTAGCGGTAATAAATATGTAATCATTGGCTCTACTAATTGACTAAAACTTTCATTTGGTATCCATCCTGTTGGTATAAATAAAGCAGTAATAAAACCCCAAGCTATAAAAGCTCCAATATTTGGAATAACCATACTAGTAAGAAAACCACCAAATGCTTGCATTTTAGCTCTTTTACTACCTTCTTTCATTTTTCTTTGTTCCATTAAAACTCCCCCTTTATCATTTTATATTCTTCTGATTCTGTTAATCTTAATACTAAATCTGAATCAATTCGATTTTCCATAACTCTTTTTACATTTTTCTTATCGCTTCGTTGATAAAACTTTAAAGCCTCTTGTTGGTTTACACCTCCTTTTATTTTTCGATTAATTAATCTTTCTTTTAATTGTTCTTCTTTAGCAGAAATAAAGATACTATAATCACATTTATTTACTAACTCTCTCCAACCTGGTTCATCTAGTAATAACCAATTACCTTCTATTAATACAATTTCAGATTTTACATGAATTTGATCTTCTACTACATCATGAAGTTTACGATCATAAATTGGCCACTTAATATCTTCTTTTTTTAACTTATCTAAATATCTTTTAAATTTTTCTAAATCAAAAGTTTCAGCCATACCTTTTATTTCAGATAAATAAATTTCTTTACCAAATTTTTTTATTTTATTATTTTTTAGATACTTATTTTTATGATGAAAACCATCTAGTGATAAATGTTTAATTGGTAAAACGTTTTCCATAGACATAGATAATTTTTCTATAAATAACGATAATGTAGATTTTCCTACTGCAGGCGGTGCTGCTAAGAAAATTATTACTCTTTTCTTTTTATCTTTTTTAAGATTTTGAAATTTGTAGATAAGCGGTTTAATAATATTTTCAATTTCTTTTTTACTAAAACTCGCTTCATATTCTAATCCATTTACATTTAATTTAACTTCCATTTTACACCTACTTTATTTTATAATGTCTATTATTTCTTCTTTAGAACTAGAATTCATTAATTTTTTCATTTTTTCATTATTACTAAACAAATCAGTTAATGAAGAAATCATATTTAAATGCTTTTGTTTATCAGATGCCGCTAACATTAATACTAATTTAACTGGTTTATCTTGTGGATATATAACTGGTTCATTAAGTTTTAATAAAGATACACAAGTTTCATTAACTCCTTCTTCAGGTCTAGAATGCGGTATTGCTACTTTTGGCATAATTACTACATAAGGACCATTTTTTACTATATTATTTATTGCAGAATCTACATAATTATTAGTAATATAACCCTTTTTTAATAATTTTTTTGCCGAAACTTTAATCGACTCTTCCCAAGAATCTAGAGAATCAACTATTTGAATATTATCTTCTAAAATTTCACTAATCATTTATTTTCCCCTCCTCAAGCTTTTTTTATATTTTAGTATTTATTTATCTGAAAGTAAACTTATCAATTTTTTCATATTTTTTCGAAAGATTCTGAAAACGTTTTATCTAAAAGTAAATCATCTACTTTTCATTTTTGTTAAACATTGATATTATAATGCTTAATGGCTATTAATAAAATTATATATATGTTTTTGAATCAACTTAAATTTTAATTTTTATCAAATTAAATATTCTTTTCATATTTTTTCGAAAAATTATTAAAGTCGACTTAAAAACATTCCTATGATAAACTATTTATACAATTAATACTAAAATACATAGAATGAAGGAGTCTAAAATGTTGACTGAAAGAGGTATAAAGATTTTACAGATCTTAACTGATAAAAATAAAATATCTATTAGTAAGCTTGCAAATATTTTTGAATTAAGCGAGCGAAGTATAAGATATGATATTGAAAAGATAAATACTATTCTTAAAAATAATAAATTACCTCTAATTAAAAAAGTTAGCGGAGGAAAAATTTTGATTCCAAAAAGGAATTTAATTATTAATTATATTGATTCATTAGACAATTTATTTTATTCATCTAAATCACGTCAAAAATTTATACTTTATAAAAGCGCATTAACTAATGTTGTTAATATCCATTATATTAGTAAAGAACTTAATGTAAGTAGAACAACAATAAAGAAAGATGTTGAAAAAGTAAAAATTAAACTTTCTGATTTCAACTTAAAATTAGTTCAAAATCATAACCAAGGTTTGATACTTACAGGCAAGGAAAACGATATCAGAAGCTTTCAACTGACTATTTTAAGTAATAAATTAAAAGACTCTAAAATTAATGAATTATTAATTAGACCTTTAATTAATAATTTTTTTAAAGATATTAATTTAACTAAAATCAATAAATTTATTAATATAATTGAAACTAAATCTAATAATATTATCTCTGATCAAGGATTTCATATTTTGAAAATGTATATAGCAATTGCTATCAATAGAAATAAAAAAGGAAATCCTTTGAAAAAAAAGATCGATAATAATGTATTGTTATTTACTCCAGAGTACAAAGTTATTAATAAAGAAAAAGAATCTTTAGAAAATTATTTTAAAGTAAGTTTTAATAAAGCTGAAATAATTAAAATCACCAATATATTTATAGGAAGTCCATCTTATAATTTCCCAAATGACTTTTATAAAGATTGGTATGAAATAGAGATGTTTGTAAATAAATTAATCCATAATTTTAGCAACAAATATGGTTTAGAACTTAGCGATGATAAAGAACTAACAAAAGATTTAATAACTTATTTAAAACCAATATTAAATAAACCAAAAGAAAAAATAAATATTAATCAATCTAATGATGCTCATATTATAGAACTTTATCCAGGGATTTATCAAATAATTTTAAATATTCTGAAAAAAGAAGACGGTTTTAACATTATTAAATTTAATAAAAATCATATCTTAGCTATAACAATTTATTTTATTGCATCAGTAGAACGAAATAAATATAAGAAGAAAACTATTAAAAATATCCTTATAGTATGCGGAATGGGATATGGTACCTCTAAACTAATTGAATTACAATTAAAACAAAAATACAATATTAATATTTTAGATTCTATACCATTTCATCATCTTAAAAATTATAAAAAAATTAATAAAGCGGATATTATTATTACAACATGCAAAAATAAATTTAAAAGTATTAATAAGCCAATAGTCAAAGTAAATCCTCATCTTAGTTCAAATGACTTTAATAAATTAAATAAATATAATTTACAAAAATTAGAAAGACAAATTCCACTTTCAAAATTAATCAAAATTTTTAATAAATCCTTTAATAAAAATGAAAAATCAGATCTATTAAAACTTTTGAAAAATAATATAGGCGAGCTAATTATTGATGATATCTCAACATCTAGAAGTAAACTTCTTGATTTTTTACCAATTGAAAATATATTTATAGATGTTGAAGCAAGAAATTGGAAAGAAGCAATAAAACAATCTGGAGACTTGCTTAAAGAAAAAGGATATGTAAATGAAAATTATATCCAATCTTTAATAGAAGCTTTTGAAAAATATAATTCATATATGGTTATTTCAGATAAAATTGCTATACCACATGCTAGAAATAACAAAGATATTTTAAAAACCGGAATGGTTTTAATTACTTTAAAAGAAAAAGTTAAGGTACCATCAGGAAAAGAATTAAAAACTTTATTAACTTTTAGCTCTTTTGATAATCTAGAGCATTTAGATGCTTTAAGTGAATTTTCTGATTTGTTATTAAATAGTAATTTTAAAGAATTTATAGTTAATGCCCAATCACCAGAAGAAATAAGAGCATTTATTAAAGAAAATATAAACTGAAATAGCAAAAAATAAGCCTAAAAGGCTTATTTTTTATGTTTATATTCTTTTAAAACACTCTTTACTTCTTCTTTTGTAGCTTGGTCTAGTACTTTTTTCTTTAACTTTTGTAAATCTTTTATATTTAAACTATTTATTAATTTTCTTGA
>JBNJDJ010000085.1:0-6637 GCA_051744845.1 Bacillota bacterium | reverse complement strand
TCATTTACAAAAACTATATCAGGCTTATAATTTTTTCCTTCTTCAGGAGTCATTTGTGCATAAGCAATGATAATTACCTTATCATTAGGTTGAAATCTTCTTGCAGCAGCACCATTAAGACATATAACTCCACTACCAGGCTCACCTTCAATAGTATAAGTTTCTATTCTTTCACCATTATTATTATTTACAATTTGTACCTTTTCACCAGGTAATATATTTGCTTCTTTTAATAAATTTGAATCTATAGTTATAGAGCCTACATAATCTAAATTAGCCTCAGTAACTGTAGCTCTATGAATTTTACTTTTAAACATTGTAATATTCATTTTATACCTCCACAATGATATTGTCTATTAATCTAGGTTTCCCGATTGTTACTGCAAGGGCAATAACAACATTTCTGTCAATTTTATCAACTTCATCTAAATTCTTAGCATCTAAAATATTAACATAATCTATTTTCGCATAATCTATTTTTTCAATATTTTTAATTATTTTCTCTCTTATAACTTCTTTATTTCTTTCACCATCTAAAATAAGCTTTTCAGCTTGTTTTAATGACTTATTTAAAACTAAAGCATCTTTTCTTTGCTCTTTAGTTAAATAAGTATTTCTAGAACTCATAGCTAGTCCATCTTCTTCTCTTACGATAGGACAACCTACTACATTTATATTGAAATTTAAATCTCTAACCATTTTTTTAATAACTACTAACTGCTGATAATCTTTTTTACCAAAATATGCATTATCCGGATTAATTATATTGAAAAGTTTTGAAACAACAGAAGTAACACCTTTAAAGTGTCCATCTCTTGACTTTCCACATAATTTATTAGTTATATCACTTTCTACTTCAACATAAGTATCATAGTCTTTATCATACATTTCATCAACTGACGGGTTAAAAATATAATCTACACCTTCTTTTTCACATAAAGATGCATCTTTATCTAAATCTCTTGGATAACTCTCTAAATCCTCATTAGGACCGAATTGAGTAGGATTTACAAATATAGATACTACTACAATATCATTTTCTTTTCTTGCTTCTTTTATTAATGATAAATGTCCTTCGTGTAAGTATCCCATCGTTGGAACATAACCAATTGATTTTTTTTCAAATCTTTTTTTATATAAAACTTCTCTTATATTTTTTATTTTACTAATTATTTCCATATTAACTCCTAATTTAATTTCTCTATTACTTCGTCATCTATTTTAAAAGTATGTTTCTTTTCAGGAAACTTCTTATTTTTTACATCTTCAATATAACTTTTTACTGCGTCTTCAATAGATATATTTAAATTTGCATATTTTTTTACAAATTTTGGAGTAAAATCTGAATACATTCCTAACATATCTTGAACTACTAAAACTTGTCCGTCACATTCTTTCCCTGCTCCTATTCCTATTGTTGGAATAGTTAATTTTTCAGAAATAATCTTAGCTAATCTAGCAGGAATTCCTTCTAACACTATAGCAAAAACTCCAGCCTCTTGCAACTTTAATGCATCATCAATTAACTTTTTAGCTCTTTTCTCACTTTTACCTTGAACTTTAAATCCACCCATCATATTAACAGATTGAGGTGTTAAACCTAAATGTCCACATACAGGTATTTGTGCATTAATTATCGCTTTTATTTTATCTAAAACTTCAACTCCACCTTCTAATTTAACAGCTTTTGCTCCACCTTCTTGTATAAGTCTACCAGCATTTTTTATAGTATCTTCAACAGAAATATGATAACTTAAAAAAGGCATATCTGCAATTACTAAAGCATTTTTTGTTCCTCTAGTTACAGCTTTTGTATGATGTATTATATCATCAACAGTAACTTTTAAAGTATCATCATATCCTAAGATTGTCATACCTAAAGAATCTCCAACTAATAAACTATCTACTCCAGCATTATCTAAAAGTTTAGCTGTTGAGTAATCATAAGCTGTTAACATAGTAATCTTTTCATTATTTTCTTTTTTTTGTATAAAAGATTTAGTTGTTATTTTTTTCATTTTTATCCTCCAATAATCTATTTAAATCAGATATCTTTTTATCTTTTAAAATTTCATTCTTTTTAATATAATCTAATGTTTTTATTCCTAAAAACTTATAAAAACTTTCAAATTCTTTATTTTCATTATTAAAACTATCTAAATGTTTATTTATTGTATCTACATCACCTCTAGCTAATGGACCAGTTAAAGATTTTTCAATACCTTGATTTTCAATATTTTTAAGCGTTCCATAAATAAGTGGTTTCATTGACTCAAAGGCATCTTTTTTATCAATATCTAAAGAAGAAGTTAACTCTAATCCAAAATCCATCAAAGTAGTTAAATAATTTGAAAATACACATGCAGCCATATGATAAATATCTTTTTTTGAAGATTCAATTTCAAAATAACTGTGTAGCTTTTCTAAAATTGATTTTACTCTTTTATCTATCTTTTTATCATAAGATTCAATTGAAAAATAAGTATTTTCTAAATTTTTAACTCCAGTATCTAAATCTGAAAAAGACTGTAATGGATGTAATGAATAAATTTTTGCTCCTTTATCAAAAGCATTTTTAAGTAGTTTGGAACTATGAGCACCACTCATATGTAAAATGCTTTTATTTGATAAATCTTTTAAATTACTTATACTTTTATCTAAAGCATCTTTTATATTGTCATCATTAACAGTAACAAAAATTACATCACAATTTTTAATTATCTCACTATTACTAAACTCAGATGTATTAGTATATTTAATAGCTTCTTTTAAATTTTCTTTTGATCTATTAGAATATCCTAAAACATTAAAGCCTTTATTTATTAAATATTTTCCAAAGATCTTACCTACTCTACCAGCACCTATAAAACCTATTTTCATATATCTCCTCAATAAAAAAACTCTATTTTGCCCATGACAAGATAGAGTTGAATACAAAAACTATATCCTGTCCTTGTCTAAAAAGATCAAAGCAGATTTTTAAAACTAATTAACAAAGAGTATGATTCATTACGATATCATCTCAACTTCATCTTAACATACATTTAACTTTTAGTAAATAAAAAGGTCATTTTATTTTATTAACTTTTCATGCAAAGTTTTAACGTGTTTTTTTACTAAATTATCTTTAATAATATATTTTATATTTAATTCTGAAAATTTAATATTTTCATAATCAATATTTAAATCATCAGTTACATTATAAAATTTTTGTAAAATTTCTTTTTGTTTTATAATACCATTACCTATTAAAGATATTAAAGAAACATCCTTTTCAAAACAGACAAAACTTTTATCAAACTTATTAGCATAATTAATAAAACAATTATATACTTCATCAAAGTCTTCAAAATTTACTAAAACACATATATCTTTAGTATCTTTACTTTTAGTAGTATATAGATGATTTATAAAAATATCATTTGAAATACATTTTACTGATATATCTTTAAAAACTTCCTTCTCAATCGGTAAATTATTTAATTTAATCTTAACTACTGTATTATTAACTCCTATCCCTTTTATTTTACTTTCTTCCATAATCTCTCCTTTTATAATAGTTTTAAACTTTTCATTAAAAGTTGATTTTACAACTAACTTAATATTATTTTTTAATGCTAAATTAATAGCTCTCTTATGTAATACATTAGCTCCTGCTTCTGAAAATTCTAACATTTCTTTATATGAAAGACTGGTAACTAATTTAGCATCTTTATATAAATTTGGATCTACAGTAAATACTCCTTTAACATCAGTATTTATTTCGCATTTTTTTAAATTTAAACAACTAGCTAGAGCAACAGCAGTTGTATCTGATCCTCCCCTTCCTAAAGTAGTTATATCTAATCCTTTAAAACAGATTCCTTGAAAACCAGCTATTACTAAAACTTGATATTTTTCAAAAATGCTTTTTATTTTTTTTGAATTAATTTTTTTTATTTTTGCATTAGAAAAATTCCTATCAGTTTCAATTCCACATTGATTTGCATTTAATGATTTAGTTTTTATATTTAAATCATTTAGTGCAATTGATAATAAAGCAATAGATTTTTGTTCTCCAGTAGATAAAAGCATATCTATTTCTCTTTTACTAGGATTATTTGATATTTTTCTTGCACTTTTTAATAAAGTATTTGTTTCATTACCCATTGCAGATAAAACAATAATATATTTTTTATCTTTAATATTCTTTTTTATTGACTTAGCTATTTTTTTAATGTATGCAATATTTTTTACAGAAGAACCACCAAACTTTTTGACCTCGATTTTAATAAAAAACCTCCCTAAACTAAAAAAACCCTTTTCTCAAGAGAAAAGAGTTACTAAAATTTTATCTATCTGGAATTAGCACCTAATTTAATAGGTTGCCGGATTTCACAGGGCCAGTCCCTCCATCTCTCTTGATAAACTTATATTTAATTTTTATTATTATAAACAAATTATTTGAATTTGTCAAATACTACTTTTCACTAAAATCCCACTTTTCTAAATCTAAAATAACTTTAAACAAATCTCCATCTATTTTTATTTTAAACTTAGCATCTTGAACTTCCATTAGACTTTTAGAAATAGATAAGCCTAGTCCACTTCCTTCACTATTTCTAGATCTATCGCCTCGAGTAAATCTTTCCATTAATTCTTGTTCAGAAATATTTAATTCATATTTTGAGATATTTTTAAAAATAATATTAATTCGATTGTTTTTTTCAACTACATCAATATATACTCTTGAACCTACTAAAGCATATTTAAATATATTTGAAAATATATTTTCAATAGCTCTATACAAAAGTTTCCCATCAGCATTTATAAATATATTATTCTCTTCTTTTAAGTCAACTTTAAAATCTAGATCTGAATTTTTAATATTTTTTTCAAATTCTCCTAAAACTTGATTAATTAAAGAAACTAAATCAATTTTTTCTTTCTCAAAATTTATATTGCCACTACTAACTTTAGACATTTCAAATAAATCATCAGTTAATGTTTTTAACCTTTGAGACTTTTTATCTATAACTTCAATATATTCTTTTTGTTTTTCTTTAGATTTTTCTGATTTAATTAAATCTATATAAGTTATAATAGAAGTTAAAGGAGTCCTAATATCATGAGATACATTAGTTATTAATTCTGTTTTCATTTTTTGACTTTTAACTTCATTATTTACAGCTTTTTTTAAACCTTGAGCAATCATATTTATTTCTTTTGATAAATCTTTTAAAACACCTTTATTTTTTACATTAATTTTATAATCTAAATTCCCTTCGCGAATTTTCTTAGAACCTTTCTTAATCTCATTTAAATCACTTAAACGAATAACTTTATAGCCAAATGCCTTAACATTAAATAAAGTTTTCAAAATATCATATAAATTAAAACAAAGTCTTTTTATTAAAGAAAAAATCTTAGAAATAATCGAATAAGAAATTGTATTTTTAAAAAAAGTTTTATTTTTTAAATGCCTAACTAATGACAATATTAACATTAAACCAAAAGTAGAAATAACAACAGTAATATAATAAAAATACATTTTAGTATCATTTTTTAAAGTAGTATTTATTAATCCTTCAAAAGAAAAAAATAATAAAGTTAATAATCCTATAATAACTAAAATATTAGTATCAACATGTAGCTTATCAATAGTATTTAAATTTATTTTTTTAGTTTCACTATCTCGTCCTGTTATAACTACTAACCATATAAATGCAACTATACCTAATATAAAGGTTAAAATTAATCTTTTAAATAAATTTTCAGCCTTAATTCTATCTTTTTCCCAATTTTTAATTTCTTGATTTAATTTTTCATTTGAAATAGTTAAGTATATTTCATCACTTATTTCTTCTAATCTATTATAATAATTAGGAAAACTATATAAAAATCTTTCTGCTGTTTTAGGATTAATCAATCTATTTTTATCATTTATTATAATATGAAAATCATTTTTCTTGAAATCTTTTACTTTTGATTCTTCTACATTTGAAACACTTATACCATCACTTGATACAAAATAATTAAGATCTTTAATTTCATATTTTTGAAATTCTTTTAAATTTTCTCTTAGCTCATCTGATTTAATATCTTTTTTTATTTTAGCTATTTCCTCTTTATATTTAGTTTCTAATAAAGAAAAATCTATTTCTAAAAGTTTTTCATTATCAATTCTTTTAGCTAATCTATTTTTTATTTTTTCCTTTGTAATAGTATCTCCATTTTCAATATCAACTCTTAATTTTTTATTAACTAGTTTATTGCGTATTTTATTAAGCTTATATCTAAAGTTTTTATCAAATCTAGTACTATCAAAATAGTTTTCATCTGATAAAACTTCTAAAACTTGATAATCTTTTCCATCAGTACCTATAAGCAAATTAATAAAAAAAGTAAAAGACAATACTATAAAAATAAATAATAAAAACTTTATTATAATCGAGTGACTAAATTTTTTCAACTTTATATCCAATTCCCCACACCACCTTTAAATACTTAGGATTCTTTGAGTTTATCTCAATTTTTTCTCTAATCCTTCTAATATGAACTGCAACTGTATTTTGTGAATTATATGGATCTTCATTCCAAACATTTTGATAAATTTCTTTTATAGAAAAAACTTTTCCTGAACTTTTAGTTAGTAAAA
>JBNJDJ010000084.1:0-6899 GCA_051744845.1 Bacillota bacterium | reverse complement strand
TTATTTATATTTTAAAATCATTTAGTAATTTCTTTCTATCTGATGGTTGTGTTTTTCTATAAACTAAAGGTTCATCAGGTATTTGAGGATGTTTATCTAAAAATATTGGTTTTTTAGTTTCGTAGATAACTCCTAAAGGAATACCTTCCTCACCAAATTCTTCAGCCTTTTCAAAAGCTTTAAATTTATTAGTCGGATCGTAGTCATCATCTAAAATATAAGAGTTTTTAGAATACCACTGATAAGTATTTATTTTATTAAATGTTACACACGGTTGTAAAATATCCACTAAAGCATAACCATCGTGTTTAATAGCTTTTTCAATCATTTTAGTTAAATGCTCTTTATTACCAACATATGCTCTTGCAACAAAAGTTGCTCCAGCAGAAATACCTAATTGCAATGGGTTTATTGGATTAGCTGTAATTCCGTTTTGTTGAACTTTAGTTTTTATTTTATCTCCTGAAGTAGGTGAAGCTTGACCTTTAGTTAATCCATAAATTTGGTTATTGTGAACTAAATGAGCAATATTTAAATTTCTTCTCATATTGTGAAGTGTATGATTTCCACCTTCACCGTAGTTATCACCATCACCAGATTCAA
The DNA here is from genome assembly GCA_051744845.1 of Bacillota bacterium. GTDB lineage: Bacteria > Bacillota > Clostridia > Peptostreptococcales > Acidaminobacteraceae > JBNJDJ01. The sequence goes on along the minus strand of JBNJDJ010000084.1, from coordinate 6,296 downwards.
CAATAACATTCATATCCTTGTTAGCGACTCTTAAACCTAAAGCTGGAGGCATTGCTCTACCGTGCAGTCCATTAAATCCATTAATATGGATATAATGGGGCATTTTAGCAGCTTGTCCTATACCAGCAAACATTGCTACATTTGTATGATCTAAATTAAGATTTACTAAAGCATCTTTTAAAGCATCTCTTAAAGGAAAATTTCCACAACCAGGGCACCAAGAAGTTTCTTTTTCTATTTTAAATACATCTGTTTTCATAATTATTTCACCTCTTTTAATTTATTAATTATTTCTTGACCAGTAAAAGGTCTACCATCGTATTTTAAGATTTCTTTATTAATTTTTATATCAGTTTCTTGATGAATTAAGTTTTTAAATTGACCAGTTGAGTTATTTTCAACAGTAATAAATGTAGTATTATCTTTGAATTCATTTAATTTTTTAGTAGGTAATGGCCAAACATGGTTAAAACTTAAAAGTCCTATATCTTCAAAATCTTTAACTGCTTCTGAGCATGGTCCATAAGTTGAGCCCCAAGAGAGTAAAACGTATTTAGGATTATCCGGACCTTTATATATAGGTTCTTCTAAATCATTTTCTATAAAAGTTTGAATTTTTAAAGCTCTTTTATTAACCATTTTAACTCTTAGATCTTTATCTTCAGTAATTCTACCAAATTCATTGTGCTCATGACTATCAGCAAATACATAACTGTTTTTTAATTGTCCTGGATATGCAAGTGGTGAAATTCCTGTGTCGCTAAACTTATATCTTTTAAAATCTTCAATATCAGATTTTTCTTTATTATTAAAATAATAATTTTTATTTTCTAATTCATCTAAATTAAATGTTTCAAAATTCGTTGTAGTATCAGCTAAATATTGATCTGTTAATACAACAAATGGCATTTGATACTTTTCAGCATAATTTAAAGATTTATGAGTTTGGTAAAATGCATCTTTTGCACTTCTAGGAGCTGTAACCATTAAAGGAAATTCTCCTTGAGAAGAATTAATTACAAAAGATAAATCTCCTTGTCCAGTTCTAGTAGGCATTCCAGTTGCCGGACCAGGTCTTTGAACATTAGCAATAACTAAAGGCAGTTCAGCAACTCCAACTAAACCTAAAGTTTCATTCATTAAAGAAAATCCTCCACCAGATGTTCCTGTCATTGCACGTATTCCACCGTAAGAAGCTCCTAGAGCCATATTAATAGCTCCTATTTCATCTTCAGCTTGTTCTACTACAATATTTAAATCATTTATGTGTTTAGCTAAATAGTTCATAATACCAGTAGAAGGTGTCATTGGGTAAGCTGCATAAAAATTAACTCCTCCAATAGCAGCGCCTAAACCTACTGCATCATTTCCATTTATAATCATTTGATCTTTTTGAGAATCTATTTCACTTAATTTATATTTACTATCAACTAAACTATAACCTTTATTAAAAGCTTTTTTATTAATATCAAAAAGTTTATCTTTCTTAAATTGTTTTTTTATAATTTCAAAAATATTTTCTTTATTTAAACCTAATAACTTAATAACTGCACCAATAGTTATAATATTTGAAACCTTGGAATTACCTAACTCATTAGCTAATTCTTTTGTATTTAAGTTAATAAAATCGATATTTTCTAAATCACCATCATAAAAAATGATACCATTATCTTTTAATTGGTCCTTATGTTTAGTAACACTAACTTTGTTTAATGCAATTAATATATCTATATCATTACTTCCAGAAGTTATTTCTTCATCTCCAAATCTTATTTTCATAAAGTTATGCCCACCTCTAATTCTAGACATATAATCCTTTGTTGAATAAACATTAAAACCTTTATCAAATAAGATATTAGATAAAATATTATTTACTGTTTTTAATCCTTGACCAGCCGATCCGGCGATCATTATATTTTTCTTCATAAATTTAATCCTCCTATTTATTCTTTTCCCACTCAAAACTATGTATACCCAAAAAAAATTAAAAAAAACAGACCAATTTGGTCTGTTTTAAATTTTTTATAATAATTCGTCGCCTTCTTCCCAATTAATAGGGCATTGGCCACCTGTTTTTAATGCTTTAATTACTCTTAATGTTTCACTTACGCTTCTACCTACATTTAATTCATGAACAACGTTATATCTAATTATTCCATCTGGATCTATAATAAATAAACCTCTTAAAGCCACGCCTTCATCTTCAAGTAAAACTCCATAATCTTTAGAAACATTTTTAGTCATATCAGAAGCTATAGGGAATTTAATTTTTCCAAGACCACCTTCAATCCAAGCTTTATGTGAATATTCACTATCAACACTTACAGCTAAAACTTCAGCATTTTCTTCTTTAAATTTATCAATTTCTTTAGAAAAACCTGTAATTTCAGTTGGGCAAACAAAAGTAAAATCTAAAGGATAGAAAAACATTACTAACCATTTACCTTTATAATCTTTTAATGAAATCTTTTTAAAATCGCTTCCGTCACCTTTAACTGCAGTCATTTCAAAATTTGGTGCTTTTTTACCAACTATTCTTTCCATATATTTATTCCTCCTAAAATATTCTTTAACTTGTCTTAAAATGTATTATAACATAATTTATAATGATTACAAGAATAAAATAAAAACAATTTGATTTATTTGTAAAAAAAACTTATAATAATACTACAGTATAAAGAAGAGGAGAAAATATGGAAAATTCACTTGTAGATTTTTTTGAACGTTTTAAAACAAAAAAAGAATATATTGGTGTTGAGTTTGAACACTTTATAACAAATCAAAAATTAGAAACTTTAGATTACTTTTCAGGCGCTAAATATATTTTAAATAAACTTGTTAATAATAATTGGGAAATTTTAACTGATCATAAAGGGTCCCCTTTATCTATTAAAAAAAATAAAAATTTCATTACAGTTGAACCTGGTGGACAATTAGAAATAAGTTTATCTAAATCAAAAAATATTTTAGAAATTGATAAAAAATATAAATCGATTATGAAAGAAATAAAAGATATTTTAAAAGATAATCATAGAATTATTGCTATTGGATATCATCCTAAAACTAAAATAAATGAATTAGATATTTTACCTAAAAAAAGATATAGTTATATGTATGATTATTTTAAATCTTGTTCAAAATATGCTCATAACATGATGAAAGGAACTTGTTCTACACAAGTTATAATAGATTATAAGTCAGAAAAAGATTTTATTAAAAAATATAGAGTAGCAAATTTTTTATCCCCAATATTTTATAGATTATTTGATTGTTCTCCTATTTTTGAAGGTGAAATCAATAAAAAGAATAATTTAAGAATGGAAATATGGAAACATACTGATAATAAAAGATGTGGGATTTTAAAAGAAAGTTTAGATAAAAAAGATTTCGGTTTTAAAGATTATGCAAAATATATAATGAATTTAGAACCTATATTTATAAAGACAGATAATAAAATAGTTTATACTAAAAATAAAAGAGTAAAGGATATTGAAAATTTAAAATTTGATAAAAATATAATTGACCATATTTTAGGAATGACTTTTTTAGATAATAGATTAAAAACTTATATTGAAATAAGGACTCCTGATGCTTTACCTTATCCATATAATTTATCTATTGTTAGTATTATAAAAAATATTTTTTATAATAAAGAAAATTTAGATTATTATTATGATTTATCATTAGATTATAATTTTCAAGATATTTCTAACTTAAAAAAAGAATTAATTAATTCTTATGATGTCCAAATGAAAGATATATCCTTAGATGGATTTGTTAAAAAATTATTTGAAAGGGTAATTAATGTATCAACTAAAGAAGAAAAAAAATATATTGATATTCTAAAAGAAAAAATTGAGAAATATGATTCATTATCAAATTGGTTAAAAGATATTTATTTAAAAAATAAAAAAGAATTTAAAGATGAAATTAGTTATTTTTGATTTTCAAGATAAATTAATATTATAAAAGTTATTAATGAAACATAGCAAAGAAAAATATTTAAAATTACAGGACATTTTGAAATATTCATAATTTGGTTATAACTAAAATAAATTGCTAAAATTAAACCAATAAATAATCCTGTTTTTCTTAAAATATTATTAATTGATAAATTAAAATTTCCTAAAATAACTAGAAAAAAAGCTATTAAAACTATTATACAAGCAGGTATATTTAGAAATTCAGGACAGTAATCACCTATAATTATTTCATTAATTACTAAATATATTGAAAAAAGTAAACCTATAATAGATATATTTAATTGATTAAAATATTTCATAATATCACCTAAGTAATTAATACCCAATTGAAAAAAAATTAAACTAAAGTGGAGGTATAAAGTGGATTTATATAATGAACTTATAGAAAACAAAGAAATTTATATTAAAGATTTTAAAAAAATGAAAGAAAAAGTAAAAAATTCAAAAGCAATATATAAAGAAGAGCCTGTTCCTTTTTTATATTTGCCTAAAATTTATTCTAAAAAAGAATTAAAAGAATTTAAAAAAATAACAGAAAGAATATTTGATTTAGTAAATACTACTATTAATTTATATTTAAATAAAAAAGAAGTTAGAGATTTATATAATTTTGATAAACGACTAGATGAATTAATTAGATTAGACCATGGTTATGTTACAAATGTACCTATGGGAAGATTTGATTTATTTTATTATGGAAAAGATAATTATAAATTTTGTGAGTTAAATACAGATGGATCTTCCGCTATGTTAGAAGACAAAGAACTTGGAGATATTTTATCTAAATCTAAAATCATGAGAAAATATAAAGAAAAAAAAGATATAAAAAGGTTTGAATTATTAAATTCTTGGGTTGATGAAGTAGATAAAATTAAAGATGAGTTTTTTGAAAAAGAAAAGCAAAGTTATAATTTAGCAATCATAGATATATTTGAAAAAGAACCGTCATATGAATTTAAAGAATTTAAAAAACATTTTAATAATAGAGATTATAATTGTTTTATAGCAGATGCTAGAGATGTTAAATATAAAGATGGATATATTTATTATGGTGATAAAAAAATAGATATAGTATATAGACGGTTAGTAACTAAAGATTTAATGGAAAATTATAATAAAATAAATGATTTTATAAAAGGAATTAAAGCTAAAAAAACTTGTACAATAGGTTCTATAAAAAGTCAAGTGGTACATACTAAGCTATTTTTTAAAGTATTACATGATAAAAGATTTAAAAAATATATTAATAAAGAGCAAAAAAAGTTTATAGACAAAGCTATACCTAAAACATATAAGTTAAATAAGGTAAAAAAAGAGTATATTGATAAAAAAGATAAATATATTATTAAACCAATAGATAGTTACGCTTCAAAAGGAGTTTTTAGTGGTAAAGATTTTTCTAAAGCTAAATGGTTAGATCTATTAAATGCAAAAGTAAATCAAAATTATTTAATCCAACAGTATTGTAAACCTTGTTTAGAAAAAAATGTATTGATTGATTCAGAAGATATAGAAATAAAAAAATTTAATAAAATTATTGGATTATATGTTTATAATGAAAACTTAACTGGTATATATACAAGGGTAGGACTAAATCCAATAATTTCAGGATTGCATGATTGTTTTACATTACCAAGTTTTATAAAAGTTTGATTTTGAAAAAGATACATGTTAAAATTGATATAAAGTTGAAACAGTTACAAAAAGGAGGAAGTATGAAAATTAGAATAATTGGTTGTACACATGCAGGAACAGCAGCTGCAGTTAATGCTATAAAAGAAAATCCAGAAGCGGATATTGTTGTATATGAAAGAAATGATAATATATCATTTTTATCTTGTGGGATTGCACTTTATGTAGGAGATTTTATAGATGATGTAGATGGTTTATTTTATTCTTCACCAGAAGAGTTAAATAAATTAGGTGTAGAAGCTAAAATGGAACACGATGTTTTAAATATAGATGAAGAAAATAAAAAATTAAAAATAGAAGATTTAAATACAGGTAAAATTTTCGAAGATGAATACGATAAGTTAATAGTAACAACTGGATCTTGGCCTATTGAGCCACCTATTGAAAATGCTAATTTGGAAAACATACAACTTTCAAAAAACTTTAATCATGCAAATACCATTATAGAAAAAGGTAAAGAAAGTCAAGAAGTAGTTGTAGTAGGTGCAGGTTATATTGGCGTTGAATTAGCAGAATCATTTGAAAGATTAGGAAAAAAGGTAACTTTAATAGATGCTGTAGATAGAATTATGAATAAATACTTAGATCCAGAATTTACAGATGTAGCTGAAAATGAATTTA
>JBNJDJ010000083.1:0-7232 GCA_051744845.1 Bacillota bacterium | reverse complement strand
ATTTAACAATGGAGGGTATATATGATTGATTTGATAAAGAGAAGAAAGTCTATACGGACATATAAGAAAGATGAAATTGAAAAAGAAAAAATAAAAAAAGTAAAAGAGTTTATTAATGATGAAGAAAAGCTAAATGGGCCTTTAGATAATAAAATTGATGTTCGTTTAGTAAAAGCTTCCAAAATAAATAAAAATGACTTTTTTTCTTATGGATATATAAAAAATCCAGAATACTACATAGTTGGAATTACTGATAATAATGATAATGCTTATATAGATCTTGGTTATATTTTAGAAAAATTAGTTTTATATTTAACTGAACTAAATATAGGGACTTGTTGGTTAGGTACTATAGATACTCAAGATAATATAAAAGAAATTTTAGATATTAATGAGAAGTATTATGTCCCTGCTTGTATTTCAATTGGTAAAATTGATAAGCCAAGATTATTTGAAAAATTCATGAAATTTTTTATAGGATTAAAAAATACTTCTTTTAAAGATTTTTACTTAGGAGATATAGAAAAAATAAATCCTAAAGTGAAAAAATCAATCAAGTTACTTTCACAAGCTCCATCATCAATAAATTCTAAACCATGGAGAATATTAAATGAAGATGATTTTTATTATTTTTATATAAAAACAAACTCTAAAAGAAAAAAAATGAATAAAATTGATTTAGGGATAGGCATGTATCACTTTGAAACAGTTTTAAAAGAGCTAGGTATTACTGGTATGTGGTATGTAGAGTATCCAAGACAAACTTTTGAAAAAAAAGATATATATTATATGACTACATTTAAAAGAAATTAAAATCTTTGTTGACTTTTTAACAAACTATGATATATTAAAAGTGTCAAATAAAGAGTGTTTACTCATTTTTTATTTGTATTTACAATTAACCCCTTAAGTAAAGAGGGATCTGAGCTTAAAGGAAGTTATATATATTGAAGTAGGAGTAGTATGCCTATTTTTGAGATATTTAACTTCCGTAGTGGAAGTTTTTTTATTGGAGGAAAAAAATGGAAAAAATAAGTCATATAATTGATAAATTAAAAACAAGGCATAATGCAAGTAAAGAAGAGTTATTATTTTTACTTAATAACATTAATAAAGAAAGTATAAATGAATTAAAATTAGCAGCAGATAGTATAAGAAAAGAAAAATATGGAAAAAAAGTATTTTCTAGAGGTTTATTGGAATTTTCAAATTATTGTAAAAGAAATTGTGTTTATTGTGGATTAAGAAAAGATAATAAAGAAGCAAATAGATATAGATTAAATTATGATGAAATATTTGAATCTTGTCAAAAAGGATATAGCTTAGGTTATAAAACTTTCGTACTACAAGGAGGAGAAGATCCTTATTTTACAGACGATAAGATTGTATATATTGTAAAGTCTTTAAAGGAAAAATTTCCAGATGCAGCTATTACTTTATCTATTGGAGAAAAGTCAAAATCGTCTTATAAAAAATATTTTAAAGCTGGAGCCGATAGATATTTATTAAGACATGAAACTGCAGATAAAGATTTATATAATAAGTTACATCCAAAAATGGAATTTGATTCTCGCGCTAGATGTTTAAAAGATTTAAAAGAAATTGGTTACCAAGTTGGAGCAGGTTTTATGGTAGGCATACCAGGCCAAAAGAATAAACACTTTGTTAAGGATTTATTATTTTTAAAAGAATTAAAACCTGAAATGGTAGGTATTGGACCATTTTTACCTCAAAGTGATACTCCTTTAAAAGGACAAAATAAAGGTTCATTAGAAAAAACTTTAATACTTTTATCTATAATTCGTTTATTATTACCAGATGTATTATTACCTGCTACTACTGCAGTCGGTACTGTAGATGAATATGGTAGAGAAAACGCACTTTTAGCTGGAGCTAATGTAGTAATGCCTAATGTAAGTCCTATAAATGTTAGAGAAAAATATAAGTTATATGATGGCAAAATATGTATCGATGATAAACCAAGTCATTGTAGACATTGTATTGAAGGCAGAATAAATAGTGTTGGTTTTGAGCTAGATTTATCTAGAGGAGATAATATTAATTGGGAGGATGTTAGAAATGTATAAAGATTTTATTGATGATCAAAAGCTTTTAAATGTTTTAGAAGAAGTTGAATCAACAAAAGATGAAATTGATAGAATAATAAAGAAATCACTTAAAAGAAATCCATTAACTTTAGAGGAAACTGCTGTATTATTAAATGCTGATGATGAAGAAAGTGTTCAAAAAATATTTAATGGAGCTAAAACTTTAAAAGAAAATGTTTATGGTGATAGAGTAGTTATATTTGCACCACTTTATATTGGAAATAAATGTACAAATGGATGTAAATACTGTGGTTTTAATGCAAATAATAAAGATATGTTAAGAAAAACATGTACTGATAAAGAAATACAAAAACAAGTTAAAGCTATGGAAAGCACTGGACAAAAACGTACTATTTTAGTATATGGAACTCATCCAGAATATGATGGTGATTTTATTGCTGAAAGTGTACAAACTGTATATGATACAAAATTAGAAAATGGTGAAATAAGAAGAGCAAATATTAATGCAAGTCCAATGGAAGTTGAGGATTATAAAAAATTAGTTGAAGTTGGTATAGGTACTTATCAAATATTTCAAGAAACTTACCATCATGAGACTTATAAAGAAGTACATCCATTTGGTAAGAAAAGTGACTTTGAATATAGAATAACAGGCTTAGATAGAGCTATGGAAGCAGGAATTGATGATGTAGGTATTGGAGCGCTATTTGGACTATACGATTGGAAATATGAAGTTTTAGGTTTAGTAGAACATGCTAAACATTTAGAAGATACTTTTGGAGTAGGGCCTCATACAATTTCTTTTCCTAGATTAAATGATGCATCAAATATTGATGTTAGTGATGAGTATTTTGTAAGTGATAAAGAGTTAAAAAGAATAGTAGCAATATTAAGATTAGCAGTTCCTTATACTGGACTAATCTTAACAGCTAGAGAGCCAGCTGAGTTAAGAAGTGAAATGTTTGAATTAGGTGTAAGCCAAATAGATGCAGGAACAAAAATTGAACTAGATGGATATACTAAAGAGGATGAACAAGATTTAGATAAAGAACAATTTGAAATCGGGGATACAAGAAGCCTGGAAGAAGTAATTTATGAACTTCTAGAAAATGATTTTACTCCTTCATTTTGTACAGCTTGTTATAGATTAGGTAGAACTGGAGAACACTTTATGGAATTTGCTAAACCAGGTTTCATTCATGAATATTGTATTCCAAATGCTTGTCTTACTTTAGCTGAATATTTAATTGATTATGCTAATGAAGAAACTAAAAAATTAGGTTTTAAAAAAATTGATAAAAAAGTAGAAGAATTGGAAAACGAAGAAGTAAAAGCAAAACTAATTAAAAAGTTAGAAAAGGTTAAAAATGAAAAACGAGATTTATATTTTTAAAGAAATTATTGAGCCGTTGGTTGATGAGGTAAATTCTAAAATTTGGATTAATCAAAAGAGAGGTAAAAGGGTCCATTGTATATATAAATATGGAAAAGAACAATTTAATGGGAGCCAAAAAATATTTGAAAATAGTAGTTTAGTTGTTTTAGGACAAAATATTGAAAAAGAAATTTCAGAAAAAATTAAGGAGGCATTAAATGAATAAAACTCCTGTATCAAATAGAACCCATATATCAATTTATGGAAAAAGAAATGCTGGTAAGTCTTCGTTAATGAATGCAATTGTAGGTCAAGATATTGCAATAGTTTCTGATGTTAAAGGAACTACAACAGATCCTGTAAAAAAGACTATGGAGCTTTTACCACATGGGCCAGTTGTATTTATAGATACTGCTGGTTTAGATGATAAAGGTAAGCTAGGTAAATTAAGAATTAAATCAAGTATGAAAATTTTGCAAAGAACTGATTTTGGGATATATCTAGTTGATAGTACTGATGTTGATAAAAAGTCAATTGAAGAATTTAAGGAAAATTTTAATAAATTAAATATTCCATATTTAGTAGTATTTAATAAAACCGATTTAATTACTAAAGATAAATTAAATAATTTAAAAAATAAATATCCTAAATCTGAATTTATTTGTACTAATAATTTAGATGATGTTATTAATTTAAAAGAAAGATTAATTAAAGAATTAAAAGATAATAAAGATGAGACAATTGTTGGAGATCTATTAGATTATGGATCTAAGGTTATTATGGTAGTACCAATCGATTCGGAAGCTCCTAAAGGAAGAATAATTTTACCTCAAGTACAGATGATAAGAGATTGTTTAGACCATGGGATTAAATCTTATGTTGTTAGAGATACAGAATTAGAATCTTCTTTAAAAGATTTAGATGATGTTGATTTAGTTATAACTGACTCACAAGCTTTTAAAAGAGTAGATAAGATAGTACCAGATAATATTAAATTGACTTCATTTTCAATTTTATTTGCAAGATATAAAGGTGGTAAGTTAGATGCTTTCTTAGATGGGATTAAAGCAATCGATAAATTAGATGAAGATTCAAATGTATTAATCTCAGAAAGTTGTACTCACAATTTTTCTCATGAAGATATAGGTAGAGTAAAAATTCCTAATTGGTTTGAAAGTTATAAAGGACATAGTATTAATTTTCACTTTAAAATGGGACATGATTTTCCTACTGATTTAGAAAGGTATGATTTAGTAATACACTGTGGAGCCTGTATGGTAAATCCTAAAACTGTTAAAACAAGGATCCAGTTATGTAATGAAAAAGATATACCTATTACTAATTATGGATTGATTATTGCTTATTTCACAAATATTTTAAATAGAAGTATAGAAATATTTAATGAAGATTTAAAATTAAATTCTAAAATTAATTAATAAAAATAAGTCACAAAATCTGTGACTTATTTTATTTTTGATATCTTTTCTTTTTCTTTCTTTTCTCTTTTTCCTTTATCTTTATTAATTTTAACAATTCCAATTGACACTAAAATAAGTGCAAATAAAATATTTATTGAAAAAACTTCACTTTCTAAAAATATAATAGAAAGTATTGAACCAGATACTGGTATTATAAATCTATATATTGTAATTTCACCTGCTTTATTATGTTTAAGTAGCATATACCATAATGAAAAGGCTGCTGCTGATATAAATGCTGCATAAAATAAAAGCATTAGCGAAAAACTATTAAAATTTAATGGATTTTGAATACCAATTTTTCCTACAACTAATAATGTAGATGCTCCAAATAGCATTTGCCAAGCTGTTAATTTAAAAGGATGTATATCGACACTTAATTTTTTTGCTAAAAAAGTACCAAAAGTACCAGTTAATGCAGAAATTAATAAGAAACCTTCTCCTAAAAAATTAAAAGACAAATCTAATGGTAACTTATTAAAATTAACTAATACTATACCTAAAAAGCCTGTTAATAAACCTAATATTTTATTAAAGTTTAGTTTATCATCTTTATAAATAAAATGAGCAAATATTACTACAAAGAAATTATTAGAAGATATTAAGATTGAGCTTTTAATTCCTGAAGTATAACTTAAACCATTATAAAAGAAAAAATACATAATAGCAGTTTGTAAAAGTCCTAAAATGAAAACAATAAATATGTTTTCTTTTTTTATTTTAATATCAATTTTTAAAATGAATTTAACTAAAATAAATATCATCATTGAAGCAATAAAAAATCTTAAACCTGCAAAATATATTTTTTGAAATGTATTTTGTGGTAAAATATTTAAACTTTGATAACTTAATTTTAAAACTGGAAAAGCAGAACCCCAAAGAACTCCGCATATTATTGCAAAAATTGTAGTAAAAACTTTATTTGTAAATATTTTTTTCTCCATGTTATCACCCATGTGATAGTATAACATATTGTAAAATAATAATAAATAAATGTTTATAAAATAAATAAAAAGGTATCATAACTATAGAAGAAAATTGTAATAATTTCAATTTAAGGAGGATATTATGCCAGATGTAGTAACTACTAAAACTGGAGATAAAGGAACTACGAGTTTGTATAGTGGACAAAGAGTATCAAAATCAAGTGAAAGAGTTGAGTCATATGGAACTGTTGATGAAATCAATTCTTGGTTAGGATTAATCAGATCAGCTTTAGTTAACAATGAACTAATAGAAATCATATATAAAATCCAACAAAAATTATTTGTTGTAGGAGCTGAATTAGCTACTATTGATAAAGATTTAGACAAAAGAATGACAAAAGAGGATGTTGAATATTTGGAAGAAAAAATTGAATACTATAAAGATCATAGTGATTTAATTGATGAATTTACAATACCTGGAAGATCTAAATTAGATGGATATTTTAATGTAGCTAGAACTGTAACTAGAAGAGCTGAAAGACAAATTATTAGATTTAGAGAAAGAGAAGAAGTTGAAATTAACAAGTATTTAGTAAAATATATTAATAGATTATCAGATTTAATGTATATAGTAAGTAGATTAGACTTTACAAAGTATAATAAATGAAAGGAGATAGTATGAAAGATTTATTTTATGATTCAATAAAGAAAAGAAGATCTAGATATCAATTAAAAGATGAAATTACGATTAGTGAAGAAAAATTGAAAGATATTATAAAGTATGGTATAAAACATACTCCAACAGCTTTCAATTCTCAAACAAGTAGAGCTTATTTACTTTTAGAAAATGAACAAAATGAGTTTTGGGATTTAGTATTAAGTGAGTTAAAAGAAATTGTGCCTGAAGATAAATTTGGTGATACTAAAGAAAAAATAAATTCTTTTAAAGCTGCTTATGGAACAATATTGTTTTTCGAAGATTTAAATATAGTTGATTCTTTACAAGAAAGATTTCCACTATATAGTGATAACTTTCCTATATGGTCAAACCAAGCATCAGGAATGTTACAATATGTAATATGGACAAGCTTAGCTAAAGAAGGTATAGGTGCTTCTTTACAGCATTATAATGAGATTATAGAAGATGAAATTAAAGAAAAGTATGATATTGATTCAAACTATAAGCTTGTTGCTCAAATGCCTTTTGGAACTCCTATTGGTGAGCCAAAAGATAAAGAGTTTGATGACTTAGATAAAAGATTTAAAGTTTTAAAATAAATATAAAAGTCTACTAGTTTTTAGTAGACTTTTTACTTTTAAAAATATTTTCATAGTTTTCTTTTCTTATTTTTTGATTAAATAGAAATATTCCTGGTGAAATATA
>JBNJDJ010000082.1:0-7379 GCA_051744845.1 Bacillota bacterium | reverse complement strand
AAAAATTGAGTTAGTTATATTTAATGAGTCTTTTGCTTTTGAAAATATAAGCGATTATTTATCTAAAATAAAAAAAATAGACCGTGAAGTTTATAAAAACATAAAAAATAATTTAAATAAAAAATTCTAAAAGGAGTGATTTAATGCTATTGTTAAAAAAAGAAGATATTATAAAAGCTTTTTCAATGAAAGACGCTATATCTTCAAATGAAAAGGCATTTGAAATTTTTGAAAAAGGCGAATGTAAAATACCACTTAGAACTAATATATCAGCAAAAAATAATAATTTTTTATTCATGCCAGCATATAGTAAAGAAATAAATGCAGCTGTATTAAAAAATGTTAATATCTTTCCTGATAATGATAAGAAAAATCTTCCAACAACATTGTCTGATGTTTTATTAATAGATGGTGATAATGGATTTACTAAAGCAATTATAGATGGTACATATCTTACTCAAATAAGAACTGGAGCTGCTACTGGAGTAGCTTTTAAACATTTAGCAAAAAAAGATTGTAATATAGGTGGAGTAATTGGAGCAGGTGGTCAATCAAAATCACAAATTTTAGCTTTGATAGAAGTAAAGAATTTAGAGTTAATTAAAATATTTGATATGAATTTTAACAAAGCAAAAAAATTGGCAAATACTCTAGCTAATGAGTTAAATCAAAAAGTGGAAATTATACCGGTTGATTCTTCTAAAAAGGCAGTTTTAGATAGTGATCTTATTGTTACTGTTACTACATCAAAAAATCCTGTCTTTAATTCTAAATATGTAAAAAAAGGAGCTACTATTAGTTGTGTCGGTTCTTATAAAGAAAATATGCAAGAAATGGATCCTAGTATTTTAAAAAAAGCTTCTAAAATTTTCTTTGATTCTAAAGAAGCAGTTTTAGAAGAATCTGGAGATCTTATTATTCCTTTAAAAAATAATATAATACCTAAATCAAAATTAACTGGTAATATAGGTAAAGTATTAAATAAATCTTTAAAAGGAAGAACTAATGATAATGAGATAATAGTATTTAAAACAGTTGGTATTGCAATCCAAGATTTAGTAACTGCTGAAAATATTTATCAAAATGCGTTAGATAAAAATATTGGAACTATTTGGAAAAAATAAAAATGAGCTAATTATCATATCTTAAAATATGATTAATTAGCTCATTTTAAAATTTATATTATTTTCAAGTTAAAATACTTACTATATTAAATTAAAATTTTTAAGATTTTAATTTAAATTCTTTTAACATTTTATTCATTTTTTCTGAAAGTTCTTCTAATGACTTACTTTCTTCAGCTATTATATCCATTGAACTAGATTGCTGTTGGACCGAAGCACTAACTTCCTCAGTTGCCGCAGCATTTTCTTCAGATATTTCTGCTAAATTATGAATAGACTCTAACACTTCTTCTTTTTTTATTTCCATTTGATCACTTGAATGTACAAGTTTATTTATTAAATCTCTTGTAGTATCAATAGCTTTAGCAATCCCATCAAATTTTTGTCTCGTTAAATTAACCTCTCTAGATTGATTTTCAATAACTTGATTCATATCATCCATTGTATCTACAACTTGTCTTATTTTTTGTTGCAATTGCTTTATTATATTTGCTATTGATTCTGAAAATTTATCTGACTGCTCTGCTAATTGTCGTATTTCATCTGCAACAACTGAAAATCCTTTCCCAGCTTCTCCAGCTCTAGCAGCTTCTATCGAAGCATTTAAAGCAAGTAAATTTGTTTGTTCTGAAATACTTTTGATCATTTGCACTGCTTCATTAATTTTTTCAGCATTTTCATCAGTACTTTTAATAACTTTAGAAATCTTTTTAGATGATTTAACTGTATTTTTATTTTTTTGTACAAGACTTTCAATACTTGCAATACCTTCATCTTTTAGTTTTTTTACAGTATTAGAACCAGAATTTAACTTTTTTAAACGTTTTTGTTCTACATTAATTAAATTTTCAAAATCTTTCATATGACTTACTGTTTTATGAGTATCTTCTGATTGTTCATTAACACCATTAGCAATTTCTTCAACTGATGAATTAATTTGATTAGATGATATTAATGATTGATCACTAATATCAGTTAATTTTTGTGAAAAGTCATATAATTTATCAGATTGTTTCTTTGAACTAGATATATATTCATTCAAATTCTCAATTATTTTTTGTAATGAATTACTAAGTATACCAACCTCACCTTTTTTATTAAGTAATTCTTTATCTATAGACTTAGATATATCAAGCTTAGAAACTAATTGTGCTTTTCTAGATATTTTAACTATAGGATTTGAAATTTTATATGCCTCATATATTATTATCATAGCTAATAAAAATATAACTAAGATACTTATTATAATTATCTTTTGCATAATTTCATTAGTCTCAGCCATTATTTCTTCTTTTTCAATAATTGTTCCTACCGACCAAAACTCATTTCCTATTTCTATAGGAGCTAATCCTTTAAAAGTATCTTTATCTATAGCAGAAGAATAATAAATTCCTGTATCAACTTTTCCATTTTGAATTATATCTAAATATTCTCCTTGCCCATTTTCATCTAATTCTCCTGAAAATTTATTTACTCTATCTAGACTTTTATGAGCAGCAACTATCCCTTCATTAGAAAGTACTCTCATAAAACCTCTATCATATATTCTTTTATCTTCAATTAAGTTTTGAATTTGATTTAAATTATACTCTCCACCTATATATCCAATTTCTTTTCCATCAAATTTTATTTTTCTAATATATTCAAATACCATTTGATCATCTTTTAAATAAGGTTTAGAAACATAATAATCATTATTAATTTTTTCTTTTAAAATTCCATTAATTAAATCTTTATTAATCTCTTTATTTGCTTTTGAAAAACCATACATTTTTTTAAAAGATGAATCTATATTTATATTTGAATTGAATTTAACCCAAATAGAATTTAAATTTTTAGAATTATCTAATTGTTTTTTAATTTCATTTTTTAAAAAATCATTTAATTTACTTTTTTCAAAAAAATTAATACTGCTAAAAGTAAAATTTAATCTATCAACTTTTTCTAAATCCTTGTCAATAATATTTTGTATTTCTTTTGCAGAATTGACTGATTTTTCCTTCGAAACTAAACTTGCATTCTTAAAAGCTTGATCCGAAAAATTTTGATAAATAAAATAAATCCCAACTAGTAATATTAATATTACTGGTAAAAGAATTTTATATATCATTTGTTTTTTTATTCCATTTTTTATAATTTTTTTATCCATCTTGCCTCCTATTGTTTAAACTCAATTAAAATTATAACAGAGTAATGAACAATAGTCAATTATAAAAAATATAATTTTGTAATCATTTTAAAAAATGAGCGCTATTTTGATTAAAACTTAATTTAACATTATCACCTAATTTATATTTTTTATTATGTGATTTATTTAATTGGTCTACTACAATTTCAATATCTTTAATATCTACTTTATATCTTATAATATTTCCTCTATTTTCTATATCTTTAATATTACCTTGGATACCTTTTTTACTAATTATTATTTCTTCAGGTCTTAGCAAAATTTTAGTATTATCTTTTTTCTCTATCCCTTTAAGTTTTTCTTTAAATCCAAGCTCTTTAAATATATCTAATGTAAAAATATTTTTTTGCCCTAAAAAATTAGCAACAAATTCATCTTTCGGCAATCTATATAAGTCAGTTGGATTAGATATTTGCTTAATTTTACCTTTTTTCATAACTACAATTTCATCAGCTAAAGCCAAAGCTTCTCTTTGATCATGAGTTACATATATGGTAGTTATTTTAGTTAATCTTTGGATATTTTTTATTTGATTTCTCATAGATTCTCTTAACTTTTCATCTAAATTACTAAGTGGTTCATCAAATAATAAGATTTTTGGATTTGTAACAATTGCTCTTGCTAAAGCTACTCTTTGTTGTTGTCCTCCACTTAATTCATCTATCTTTCTTTTTTCTAATCCAGTTAATTCAACCATTTTTAAAATATCTTTTATTTTACCTTTTATTATTTTTTTATCTTTAATTTTATTTTTAAGTCCATATGAAATATTTTTTTCAACATTCATATGAGGAAATAATGCATAATTTTGAAAAACTAAAGAAGTATCTCTATTTTGTGCGGAAATATTATTTACATTCTCATCGTTAAAAAATATATCGCCCGAGTCTTGCTTTAATAATCCACTTACTATTCGTAAAAGAGTTGTTTTACCACATCCTGACGGACCTAAAATAGCAGTGATTTTTTCTTTTTTAATATCTAAGTTAATATTATCTAAAGCTAAAGTATCAGTATAACTTTTAGTAATATTTCTAAGTTTTATTTCCATAATGATTCCTTTCTAATTTTAAAAATAAAGTTAAAAAATAATAAAAACATCAATGTTATAAGAGATAAAATAAGAGACATTGTTGCAGCAACTCCTATAGAACTACTAGTTATCATTTGAAAAATTTGTTGAACAGCTACTTTATTACTTGGTAAGAGTAAAAAAATTATTGCTCCTAAAGTAGTCATTGTTGTTGAAAAATTTTTATAAAAAGCATTATAAAAAGCTTCTTTTAAAAGTGGAACAGTTATAGTTAAAAATGTTTTTATTTTTGATGCTCCTAAATTATATGCAACATTTTCCAATTCAGGGTTGATATGTTTAATTAAAGAATACCCTGTTCTTAAACCTACATTTAGATATCTAAATATGGATATGATATAAATTATTGAATTAGTTCCTAATAATGTAATAGAAGTAAAGTAAAAAAGTGGATATTTAAAAGTGATTAAATAACCTATACCAAATAAAATACCTGGTACAGCTGCAGGAATTACTCCTAAAAAATCTATAATAGTATTTATTTTACTTTGCTTTTTAGACAACAAATATGATAATATTACTCCAATAATTGAAGAAATAAAAGCTACTATAAGTGCTAGTTGAATACTGTTAATAAAAGGTTTAAAAAATCTATTACCTAAAGCCTTTTTAACATGCATTAAAGTGAAAGTATAATTATAACCCCACTGTTTTGTAAATGCCCCTATTATTATAAAAATATATTTAAAACTTACAAAAAACAAATATAATACAGTTATTGAAATAAATATATTTTTTAATAATTTAGGCATATCTTTATATTCAATATCTTTACTTCTTATATTATCTGAAAAAAAACTTTTTGGTTTTAAATAGTACCTTTGTAATAAAAAAACTATTATACATGGAAATAAAAGTACAACTCCTGATAAGGAAGCACTAGGCAAATCATAAAGCCCTGTTATTTGAATATATAAATCAGAAGCTAATGTTTGAAAAGATCCTCCTATAATAAGTGGTGTAGTAAAATCTGCCATTGATGCTAAAAAAACTAATAAAGCTGCACTAGATATCTCTGGTATCATCAAAGGCAATGTAATTGTTTTAAATATTTTTATCTCAGATGAACCTAAAGATCTTGCAGCATTTTCTAAAGATATATCTACATTTTTAATAGAGCTAGACATAATAATGTATGCTAAAGCAGAAAAACTAATTGTTTCTATTATTATAATGCCGTGAGGCCCAAATGGAGATATATTTAAATTAAGTAATTGATGGCTAATCAAACCTCTTTTACCAAAAAGCATTATAAAAGCTATACTGCCTACAAAAGGCGGATTAATTAATGGTAAAAAAGCTAATTTTTTTAATTTTTTTCTGAATTTAAATCTTAATCTATTTAAAGTAAATGAAATAATAAAACCTATTGATGTTGCTAAAATAGTTACTATAATACTTATTAATAAACTATTCTTTAAATGCATCATTGGTCTAATAAGTACATCAATATTATTTTTTGATAAAATATATTTATTAAAACCAGATATCAATACACTTATAATAGGTAAAAATGAAAAGTAGACAATGCATAAAGCTAATATGTATTTAATTATTTTTTCTAATTTAATTTTCTTCATACTTACACCTCAAATTTAAAAAAAGCTGGACTAAGCCAGCTTATAGATTATTCAACATAATTTTTCCATTTTTCTAAAATAGCATCTCTATTTTCTGCATTTGCTTGAAAATCTGTTGGGAATAAATTAATTTTATTTATATCTACTATCCCTTCAGGTCTTTCAATATCTTTTCTAGCAACAGCAGCATATCTAGTTTCTGCTAAAGTTTTCATTCCTTCTTTAGATAATATCCAGTCTACAAAAACTTTTGAAGCTTCTAAATTTTCACTTCCATTAACAATTGCAACAGGCTGTGGCCACCAGCCTGTGCCATCTTCTGGATAAACTAATTTTACATGCTCATTATTTTCTTCTATTTCTCGATCTCCATTAGAAGCGTTAATCCCAACAATTGCTTCACCATTAATTACATGTCGTTTTGGATCACTTCCTCTAGCAGTAAAAAATGGAACTTGTTCAATTAACTTTTCTAAATAATCCCAACCTTCTTGTTGACCTTTAGTTGCAATAATTGCACTTACAGTATTATAAGCAGTACCTGATGATGCTGGATTTGACATTGACACATCACCTTTTAAACCCGGTTGTAATAAATCTTCCCATTTAGTAGGCATTTTAAGTCCTTCTTTTTCAATCAATTCAGTATTTACTACCCAATTTACTAGTGTTAAAGAAGTCCCATACCAATAACCATTTTCATCTTTCATTATATCATCTAGACTCTCACCTTGAGGCGACTTATATGCATGAAGTAAATCATTTTGACTAGCATTTATAAATGTATCAGCTCCACCAGTAAACCAAATATCAGCAATAGCCACTTCAGATTCTTTTTCATTTTTTAATCTTTGTAAAATTTCCCCATTTTTCATAGTTAAATTTTCTACTTTAATACCAGTCTTTTTTTCAAATTCTTCTAATACTGGTATAATAGAATCTGTTACTCCATATAAGTTTAAAGTTGTTCCTTTCATATCTTGATTATAATGTTCAGTAAATTCAAACTTTGAAACATCTTTAGATTCTTCATTTTCTACATTTTCAGTCGTATCATCTGTATCTTGATTATTTGAATCATTACACCCAACAAATGATAAAACTAAAATCATAATAAGTAAAAAACTAATAATTTTTTTCTTCATTTTCCCCTCCAATTAATATTTTACATTCTCTGCCGATAGTATATTACTTTTTTTAACATATATCAATTTGAATAAAGAATCTTTATACTAAAAGGATAATTATAATATTTTTTAATAAAAAAAGCCATGTCAAAATATGACTGGCATTTTTTATATTTATTAATTACTTAAATCTTTAATTTCATAATCATCTATAGTCTCAGGAGTAGAATAGAAATAACCTTGAATATAGTTAATATCTTCTGTCAT
>JBNJDJ010000081.1:0-7761 GCA_051744845.1 Bacillota bacterium | reverse complement strand
GAAGTATTTGAAGGAAAGCAATCAGTAGTATTTGATGAAGCAGAAAATAGAATGCATACAATTAAAGCTGTAATGGTTGCTACAGCAGGTAATTTATAATATTTATTAAAATTATAATAGAGTTAATCGTTGATTAGCTCTATTATTAAAATATATATGAAAGATTTATATACCTTCTTGAAAAATATACATAATTCTTATATAATTATTATACTGTATAAAGTATTCAGAGGTGATTATGGAAAAGTTAAAATTAAAATCAAGAGCAAAGATTAATTTAGGATTAGATGTAGTAGGTAAATATGAAAATGGTTATCATAAAGTGGATATGGTTATGCAAGAAATTGAATTATACGATACATTAATATTTACCAAATTAAAAAAAGACAACGGTATAATAATTAAATGTAATTCGAAAAGCATTCCTACTGGTTCTGAAAATTTAATATATAAAGCTATAAAAGAATTAAATAAAATAATTGATAAAAATATAAATATAAAAATTGATTTAAAAAAGAATATACCAATAGCTGCAGGTTTAGGTGGAGGATCTTCAAATGCAGCAACTACTATTAAAGCTTGTAATACTTTGTATGATTTAAATTTATCAGTTGAAAAGATGAAAGAAATTGGGAAAAAAATAGGTGCTGATGTTCCTTTTTTTATTGAAGGTGGTTGTTGTAGGGCTAAAGGCATTGGCGAGAAATTAACTAAAATAAATGGTCTTAAAAAAGGTTGGATTGTTTTAGTTAAGCCTAATATTGGAATTTCTACTCAAAAGATTTATAAACAACTTAATTATCCTTTGATTAATAATCATCCTAAAATAGATAATATTGTAAAAGGTTTAAAAAGCAATGATATTTATAAAATTTCAAATGAATTAGGTAATGTATTACAAAAAATAACTTTGAATAATTATTCTGTTGTTATGAATATAAAAAATAAAATGGAAGATACAAAAGCGCTAGGTAGTTTAATGAGTGGTAGTGGCCCAACTATATTTGGAATTTTCAAAAATTATGAAGAAGGGAATACTGCTTATAAAATGTTTAAAAAAATCTATAATGAAACGTATTTAATTAGATCTTTTAATGGAGGTAAATATGGGGAATAAAATTAATAGATATCAACCTTTGGGTACAATTGTATTTGAAAAATTAAAAGATTCTATTCTTAAAGGTGAACTTAAAGCTGGTCAAAGGTTGATGGAATCAAAAATTGCTAAAGATTTAGGAGTAAGTCGTACTCCTGTAAGAGAAGCTATAAGAAAATTAGAAAAAGAAAATTATGTAGAAATGGTTCCTAGAAAAGGTGCATATGTAAAAAAAATAACTAAAAGAGATATTTTAGAAGTTTTAGAAATCAGAGTAGTTTTAGAAGGTTTAGCCGCTAAATTAGCTGCTAAAAGAATAAAAAATAAAGAAGAAAAAAAAGATAAACTTTTAGAAAATATTGAAAAATTTAATCTTGCTTCAGAAACCTCAAATCAAAAAGATTTAGTTAAATTGGATAAAGAATTCCATGAGCTTATATATAGTAAAACTGGGAACAAAAAATTAACAGATATGATAGGAGAACTTCAAGATCAATTTCAAAGATTTAGATTAACATATTTTAAAGAATTTGATAATTACTTTGATATATTTTTAAAACATGAAGAGTTATATAAAGCAATTATATCAGGTGATGAAAAAAATGCAGAAAAATATGCTCAACAACATATTGAAAGTATAAAAGAAAATTTAGAAGAGTGGATTAGTAGAAATGAATAAAGAAGTAAATATAAAAGTTAAATCGGAAATTTTACAAGATGGTAAAAGTGAAGAAATCAAATTTAAAACTAAGGGTAAATTTTATAAGAAAAATGATAAATATTATTTATCCTATAATGAAGAAAAATTATCTGGTATGGAAAAAAATCGGATTATTTTAATTATTGAAAAATCAAAAATTATAATGAATAGATACGGTGAAACGAAATCTAAAATGGTATTTAAATTAAATAAGAAAACATATGCGGATTATGAAACTCCATATGGGAATTTTGATATGGAAATATTAACTAAAAAAAAGCAAGTTGATTTAAATAAAGGTATTATTAAAATAGATTATTTATTAAATATAAAAAACTTATCTAAAGGAAAGAATTCTTTATTTATTTCTTTCAAAAAAAAATAAGCAATCTTTACGATTGCTTTGAGTTTACTTTTCAATTGTCACAGATTTTTTAAATCTATAGCCCATTCCTCTTATAGTTTCAATAAACATAGATAAATCGTCTTTATTCAATTTTTTTCTAAGAGTAGAGATATGTAGGTCTACAGTTCTTGATTCATAATTATCATTATTTGGCCAAATTTTTTCCATTAATTCTTTTCTATCAAATATCTTATGCGGATTTTTCATAAATAAAACAAGTAAGTGATATTCCTTGTTTGTTAATTTAATCATTTCATCATTAAATAAAACTTTTCTATTTAATAAATCCACTTCTAACTCATCTGTTTTTAAGAATTTAATAGGAACATTTTTTAATTTTTCAGCTCTTTCAATTGCAACTTTAATTCTCATTAAAAATTCATTTTTTCTAATAGGCTTTGTAATATAGTCTTCAGCCCCTTCTTTTAATGACTCCACTATTAAATGTTCAGTATCTCTTGCTGAGATCATTATAATAGGGATATTTTTAGTTCTGTGATTTACTTTCAACTCTTCTAAAATTTCAATTCCATCTACATTTGGTAATAATACGTCTAATATTATACAGTCAATTCTTTCATACTCATTTTTAACATGTTTTCGCATATTACCATAACTGTCTGCTGTTAATACGTCGTAGTTATTATCTGATAAAATTTTCTTAAGTTTCTTCAATAATACAGAATCATCATCAACCAATAAAATTGTATTCATAATTTAACACCACCTTTACATTAATTATACACTATTTTTAAAATTTATCAATACTTTTTTTGTATTTATTTACAAAAAAATATAAGATTAATAAACAATTTAAGTATGGATTTGTTATATTTAATTTTTTAAGCATATATTAAAGAATATTAAATCCTTAAATATCAGAAGATTTTGCAAATAATACAAAATTGTTACAAAAACGTAATTAAGAATTTTTATTAAAGAATAATTAAAAAAATGGATAATTATTAGTTCAAAGTGCATATAATCGCAATTAAATGAATAAAAATAGGTTATTATATTTTACTCTATTTAGCTAAAGTTGACTTTTATTTGTAAGTTGTTAGAATTGATTATAGAGGTAGAATTAAAGGAGGATTAATGGATTATAAAAATGATTTATTAAGTGATTTAAAGAAATTAATAGAAATCCCAAGTGTTTTAAATAATGATAATACTGATTATCCATTTGGTAAGGCTATTGATGAATCTTTAAAAGAAATGTTAAATATAGCTGAAATATTAGGTTTTGAAACATTTTATAATAAATATTATGGTTACGCTGAAATAGGTAGTGGTGATGAATTAATAGGAGTTTTAGGCCATTTAGATGTTGTACCAGCAGGTGATTTAGAAAAATGGGAAACTGATCCATTTAAGTTAACAGAAAAAGCTGGGAAACTATATGGTAGAGGAACTCAAGATGATAAAGGTCCTACTTTAGCAGCTTTATATGGTGTTAAGTCTTTGATTGATGAAAATATTGATTTTAATAAAAGAGTGAGATTTATATTTGGATTGGATGAGGAAAACCTTTGGAGAAGTATTGATAAATATTTAGAAAATGAAGAAAAACCAGATTATGGTTTTACTCCTGATTCAATATTTCCGATGATTAATGCTGAAAAAGGTTTATTACAATCTAAATTAATTTTAGATAATGGTTCGGATATAAAAATTAAAGTAGATAATGCATTTAACGCTGTTCCTGATAAAGCAATTTATGATGGAAAAGAAATAGATAAATTAAAAAATGAACTTGAGAAACTAGATTTTGAATATAATGATAAAAAAAGTAAAATTGAAGTTTTAGGTCAAGGTTCGCATGCTTCTAAACCAAGTGAAGGAATCAATGCCATTTTAAGATTAGTAAAAGCTTTGAATAATATAGGTGTAAAAAACAATACAACTAAGATGATTGAAAACGTTTTTTATAACAAATTACATGGTGAAGGTTTTATAAATAATTGTGAAGATGAAGTTTCAGGTAAGTTAACTGTAAACTTAGGTAATATAGATTTAAATGAAAATTCACAAGTAATTGGTTTGGATATAAGAATTCCAGTAACTTTTGAAAAAGAAAAAGTTGTAGAGGCTTTAAAAAATGTAGTATCTGAATATGATTTCAGATATGAAGAATACGATTATTTAGATTCAATATTTATATCTGAAGATAATTTTATGGTAAAAAAATTAAAGAAAGTATTTACAGAAGAAACTGGACTAGATTCTACACCAAAATCTTCAGGTGGCGCTACTTATGCAAGAGCGATAGATAATTGTTTAGCTTATGGCGCTTTATTTCCAGGAGATAAAAAAGTGGAACATAAAGCGAATGAATATATAAAAAAGGATAACCTTTTTAAATGTAGTAACATTTATAAAAGGACTATTGAAGAATTATTGAAATAAGGAGGGATTTATGAGTAAATTTAAGATGCCTAGTGCATATACAATCTTAATTGGAATTATTATTGTTGTAGCTTTATTAACATGGATTGTACCTGCAGGGCAATATGAAAAAATGGAAGACCCAGATACTGGAGATATGGTACCAGTAGCAGGGACTTATGAGGAAGTTGAATCAAATCCACAAGGAGTATTTGATGTTATATTAGCTCCTATTAAAGGGTTTAAAGGTGCTATCGGAGTAGCATTGTTTGTAATTATTATAGGTGGATTTTTAGGTGTAGTAATGAAAACAGGAGCGATAGATGCAGCTATTAATTCTATTGTAACTAGTTTAAAAGGTAAAGAGTTTATTATGATACCTGTACTTATGGTTTTATTTGGTATAGGTGGTAGTACTTACGGAATGGCCGAGGAAACCATAGCCTTTTATCCACTTTTAATTCCAGTATTTTTAGCAGCAGGTTATGATACAGTTACAGCTGTTGCAGTTATTTTATTAGGTGCTGGAACTGGTGTATTAGCTTCAACAGTAAATCCATTTGCAACTGGTATTGCATCAGGTTTTGCTAAAATAAGTTTAGGAAATGGAATGTTATTAAGATTTTTAATGTTATTAATAGGAGAAGGTATTTCAATATTTTATGTAATGAAATATGCTAGAAAAGTTAAAAAAGATCCTAGTAAATCAATTGTAGCTGATAAATTAGAAGAAGATAAAAAACATTTCTTAGAACACGGAGATACAGATGTTGATGAATTTCCTGAGTTTACAGGTAAGAGAAAATTTATTATTTTCTTATTTGCATTAACATTTGGTATAATGATATTTGGTGTTATTCCATTTGAAGATATTGGAATAACTGCTGTTCCAACTTTATGGTGGTGGTTTGAAGAATTAGCTGCATTATTCTTGGTTGCTGCAATTGTAATTGGATTAGTAGGTGGATTAAGTGAAAAAGAACTTACATCTTCATTTGTACAAGGTGCTAGAGATTTATTAGGTGTTGCATTAATTGTAGGAGTATCTAGAGGTATTACTGTTGTTATGAATTCAGGAAATATTACTGCAACAGTTTTAAACTTAGGTGAAAATTCTTTAGCAACTCTTTCTAAGTCGGCATTTACAATATTAACTTATATTTTCTATATCCCAATGTCATTTTTAATTCCATCGACATCAGGATTAGCTACGCTTTCAATGCCTATTATGGCTCCTTTAGGAGACTTTGTAGGAGTAGGAAGATCTATAGTTGTAACTGCTTATCAATCAGCATCAGGTATTGTTAACCTTATTACACCGACTAGTGCGGTAGTAATGGGAGGTTTAGCAATTGCTAGATTACCTTATAATAAATGGTTGAAATTTGTTATGAAATTAATTGGAATATTATTTGTATTTACAATTATTTCATTAATAGCAGGAGTATATATACTTTAATTAAATAAGCTTAGTGACTCTTCGGAGTCACTATTTTTTTGTAAAAAATCTTGTTATATATAAATATAAATGTTACAATTTATTAATAAACTTTGTATATAGGAGGTTAAATTGTCTTATCCACAATTAATTTTTAATTTGAAAAATATTAAGAATAATATTTCTGAAGTAAAAAAAATGTGTAGTGAAAAAAATATAAAGATTGCTGGTGTAACTAAGGGAGTATTTGGTGATTTAAAAATAAGTAAACTTTTTTTAGATGAAGGTATTAATCAATTAGCAAGTTCAAGACTTAATCAACTTAAAAAATTTAAAAATAAATTAAATGCTCATACTTTACAATTAAGAATTCCAATGTTATCAGAATTAGATGATATTTTAAAATATGTTGATATTAGTCTTCAATCTGAATTAGAAGTTTTAAAAGCTTTAAATAAAAAAGCAAGTAAAAAAGATTTGATACATAAAGTAGTATTAATGGTAGATCTAGGAGATTTAAGAGAAGGTTTTTTTAATGAAAAAAATTTGATAGATGTAGCTAGATGGGTTTTTAAAAGTTCAAATTTAAAACTTGCAGGAATAGGTACTAACTTAGGCTGCTACGGAGCAATAAAGCCTACTTATGAAAATTTAAAAAAATTGTCTGATTTAGCTACAAAAATAGAGAAAAATATTACTAAAAAACCTTTAGAAATTATTAGTGGTGGAGCAACTACTAGCTTACCTTTAGTAATTGATGAAAATATTCCTGATAAAATTAATCATTTAAGAGTTGGAGAAGGAATTTTATTAGCTAGAGATTTATGTGATTTTTGGGGATATCCTACTAAAAAATTATCAAAAGATACTTTAAGTATCAAAGCTCAAATAATTGAAATAAAAGAAAAACCTAGTCATCCTGTTGGTGAAATTTTTATAGATGCCTTTGGTAATCAACCTAGCTATGAAGATAAAGGTATTAGGGAAAGAGCTTTACTTGGATTAGGTAAGCAAGATATAGGTCATCACGATAAATTAATTCCTAAAGATAAAGAAATAGATGTAGTTGGTAGTTCTAGTGATCATTTAATTATTGATGTTACTAAGTGTAAAAAAGATTATAAAATAGGAGATATTTTAGAGTTCAATTTATATTATCAAGCTATGCTTTATAGTAGTATGAATCCAAATATTAAAAAAATATATAAAATAAATCAATAAAAAAGAGTTAGTTTGGCTATGCCAGAGGATTTTTTTAAAGGAGGGATGTTTTGAGTACATGTTTTTATAATGGGAATTTTATAAACACATCAAATTTTGATGAAGTAATTGATATGTTAATAGTTAAAAATGGGAAAATATCATATAAAGGTAAGTACAAAAAATCACTGGCAAAAAAATGTAGAAAAACTATAAATTTAGAAGGTAAGACTTTAATACCAGGGTTTAATGACAGTCATATGCATTTGTTAGGATTAGGAATTGCTTTAGATCAATTAGATCTGTCAGATGTAGAGTCAATTACTGAGTTAATAGATAAATCAAAAAAATTTATTAAAAATAAAGATTTAACTATCTTAGAAGGAAGAGGTTGGAATCAGAAAAAATTTATTGATAAAAGGATGCCTACAAGAAAAGATTTAGATAAAATAAGTACTGAAATTCCAATTGTGTTAAAAAGAGCTTGCGGCCATATTTTGGTATGTAATTCTAATGCTTTAGCTTTAATAGAT
>JBNJDJ010000080.1:0-7792 GCA_051744845.1 Bacillota bacterium | reverse complement strand
TTATAAACTTAAAATAAAATCGAATATTATAGATAATAAAAAAGTTTTGTAGTTTTTTTAATGCAAAACTTATTTTTTTGAAATAAATTGATCAATTATTAAAAAAAAATTCCTTTTATGATATACTAAGATTGGAAGTGATAAAGATGGCCTTTAATAAAAAAAATACAATAAGTTTAGTTTTTTTATTTTTAATAAGTTTTTTATTTTTTTATAATATATCTTTTGCTCAACAAAAAATAGTTGTAGGAGTATATGAAGATCCTCCTATGGTTTTTATTGATGAGAAAATACCAAAGGGTTTTGCAGTTGAATTAGTAGAATATGTTGCGAAACGAGAAAATATTGAAATTGAATATAAACACGGTACTTGGTCTGAAATGTTAAAATGGTTAGATAGTGGTAAAATAGATTTAGTTGTAGATATATTAAAAAATGAATCTAGAGCAGAAAAATATTATTTTAATAAAGAACCTATTATATTAAGTTGGGGTTTAGTAATCAGGAATAAGTATTCAGATATTGAAAACTTTTTAGATTTAGAAAATAAAAAAGTTGGTTATTTGAAAAATGATTATTATGCAATTGAAGAAAATGGTTTATTTAATAAATTAGAAGAGTTTAATATAGATACAGAACTTATTGGTTTTGAGACTTATAGTCAAATGTATGAAAAGATACATGAAGGAGAAATTGATGCAGGACTAGGTAATAGGTTAGGGCAAAAAGAAGTATATAAATATAGTAATTTAGCCTTTACTAATTTAATGGTTGCTCCAGGAGGAGTTAAAATTGCTGTTAAAGATTATAATAATAAATATTTTTTGACTATCTTTGATAAATATGTTAGAAAATTAAAAAAGGAAGAAGGTTCTTATTTTAATAAACGTTATAATTATTGGTTTGGGAATTACTCTACTCTAAAATTTAAGCATTATTTAATGCAAAAAAAAGAAATAATATTTTTAGTAATTTTAAGTATATTTATTTTATTTATTACTTTAAGATATCAAGTATATAAAAAGTCAAAAGAATTAAAAGAGACTAATGAAAAATTAGAAAATCACTTTGGAGAATTGAAAATAGCTTATAAAGAGATTGATGACTTGCTAGAAAAATATGAAGGATTAATAAGTTTTTTATCATCTGATGCCCAATCTGTTTATTTAAATGATAAAAAGTTTTTACAAAAGATGTTTAATTCAATAATGCAATTAGTTGATCCAGCTGATTATGGTTTTATTTATAAAATAGATAATGAAAAATTAGATATACTATCATTATCTCATAAAGATACATGCTTAAAAGGTGAATATTATTTAAAAGATTTACCCAATTTAAAAGATGAAATTGTTGTTGTTGAAAATGTCCAAAATTTTTTTAAAGATATTGTTGATCAAAAGGATTGTAAACTTTTAAATAAATTTAATCAATGCATAGTAACTAGATTGAAAAATTCAAAAGATTATATAGGTGGTATTGTTCTTTGTATTAATAACGAAAGTGATATAAGTTTTTCTAAATCAGATTTAAAAATAATGAAAGCTTTTAAAAATATTACTAATTCATATTATATTAATAACCAAATGTTTGAAAAAGAAAATAAATTTCAACAAGAAATAATATTTTCAATTGTTGAAATGCTAGAAATACACGATGAATATACTAAAGGACATTCTGAAAATGTTGCAAAACATGCGAAAATGTTAGCAGAATATATAGGTTTGTCTGATGAAAAAATCGAAAATATTTATTGGGCAAGTTTAGTTCACGATATAGGTAAAATCTTAATACCTAATAGAATCATAAATAAAAAAGATAGATTAACTAAAAGTGAGTATTTTATAATGAAAAAGCACCCTGAATACGGTTATAGGGCATTAAAAAGATCAGATGAAACTAAAAAAATATCTGAAATTGTACTTTATCATCATGAAAGGATAGACGGTAAAGGATATCCTAAAGGTATTAAAGGTAAAGATATACCTATTGAATCTAAGATTATAGCTATTGCAGATGCTTATGATGCAATGGTTTCTGAAAGATCTTATAAAGAAACTATGTCTAAAAAAGAAGCTTTAGAAGAAATTGAAAGAAATTTAAATACTCAATTTGATAAAAAAATAGGCGAAAAATTTATTGAGTTATTAAAGAATAAAGGAGGATAAGATGAGTGTTGTAACATTTGGAGAAGTTTTATTTGATTTTACCCCTCAGAAAAGTGACAAGAAATTAAATGATATTAAAATTGAAAAATTTGAAGCAAATCCTGGAGGGGCTCCAGCAAATTTAGCTGCAGTTTTAGGGAAAAATGATATAGATGTATCATTTATTGGAAAAGTTGGAACTGACCAGTTTGGTGATAAATTAAAAGAAATTTTAGAAAGTTTTAGAGTAGATACTACTAATTTAGTTAAAGATAATTATTATAATACAACTTTAGCTTTTGTCCATTTAGATAAAGATAATGATAGAAGCTTTTCATTTTTTAGAAATCCTGGAGCAGATACTCAAATAACTTTAGATGAGATTGATTTAGATACTTTAGATAAAGCTGATCTTTTTCATTTTGGTTCATTAAGTTTTACCGCAGAACCTATTAGATCTACAACGCTTGATTTATTAGATTATATATCAAATAAAAATACACTTATATCTTATGATCCTAATTTAAGAGAAAAATTATGGTCGAGATTAGATGAAGCAAAATGGTGGATTTTAAAAGGTATGGAATATGCTGATATAGTTAAAGTTTCGAAAGAAGAGTTAGAGTTTATTACTAATAAAAAAGATGTTGTTATAGGTGCTGAGCAATTACAAAAACAATTTGAATTAAAATTATTAATTGTAACTTTAGGTAAAGAAGGTTGTTTTTATAAAACTGATAAAAAAAGTGAACTAATAGATGGTATAAGTTCTCAAGTAATAGATACAACTGGCGCTGGAGATGTTTTTTACGGGACTTTTTTAACTAATTTAGTTAAAGATGAAAAATTAGATAAAACAATGGATTTTAATAATGTTGAACTAGCAAAATATTTAAAAAATGCAAATAAAGCAGGCGCTTTAAGCGTAAGTAAAAAAGGTGCAATGACATCAATATAGGAGGAAAAAAATATGAAAAAGACAAAAAGAGTCTTATTAATTACATTAATAATATTTACTTTTACATCAATAAATTTTGCAGATACTACTTCTTTAGAAACAGATCAAATATCTAAAGAATATGAAACTTTAGATTATTTAATTGAAACTGTTTTAGATAATTTTCAATCATCTGTAATAGATAAAGAAGTTACTAAGGAGAAATTGATTGAAGGGGCTTATAAAGGAGTTTTTGAAAAGTTAGATAAGCACAGTGCTTATATGAATAAAGAAGAATTTAAAGAATTTAATGAATCTACAGAAGGTAGTTTTGGTGGCATAGGTATAACTGTTAGTAAAGGAGAGCGTTATATAGAAATTATTTCTCCAATTGAAGATACACCAGGTGATAGAGCAAACTTAAAATCAGGAGATTTAATAACTGAAGTTAATGGAGAATCTATGCTTGATAAAGAGCTTCATGAAGCTGTTAAATTAATGCGAGGTGAACCAGGAACTAATCTTACTTTAACTATTCAAAGAAATGGAAATGAATTTGAAGTAGAAATTACAAGAGAAATAATAGAAGTGGAAACAGTTAAATATGAAGTAAAAAAAGATGATATTGGATATTTAAGAATTACTCGTTTTAACTCAGGAGTATATAATGAAGTTAAAGATGCATTACTTGATCTTAAAGATAAAGGGGTAAATAGTTTAATAATTGATTTAAGAAATAACCCTGGTGGTTATTTGACTGAGGTAATAAAAATTTCAGATTTATTTATTGATCCTGATAAAAACATTTTACACATCGATTATAAATCACAAGAAGATGTGACTGAGAAAACTAAAAATAAAGATTTATTTGAAAAAGATATAGTTGTACTAGCAAATGAAGGGTCTGCATCTGCTTCTGAAATTTTAACAGGGGCTATTATACAAAATGATGAAGGTATAGCTATGGGAACTAAAACTTATGGTAAAGGTACAGTACAAACTTTAAAACCTCTTTTAAATGGTGGAGCAGTAAAAATAACTGTTGCTGAATATATGACTGCAAATAAGAGTCATATTAATAATAAAGGTATTAAACCTACTATTAAAGTAGAACAAACTTATACTGAGCATTTAGATGAAGATAAAAGACATTTAGCTCCTTTTAGTTTAAATGATATAACATATTATGGTCAAGAATCGTTAAATGTATATGGATTACAACAAAGATTAAATATATTAGGTTATGAATTAAATGAAGATGGTAGTTTTGGACCAAAGACTTTAAAAGTTTTAAATGAGTTTCAAAGAGATAATGATTTAAAACAAACTAAATATATTAATAAATTTATTTTAAATTATATTTCAGATAAAATTAAAAATTTATCAGAAGAAGATTTAGTTGATTTACAACTTGAAAAGGCTATTGAACATTTGAATAAGTGATCTTTGTGAATTATTAATAAATTTCTTTATATAGTTTAGGTAGGAGGAATTTTATGAATAAGAATTATATTTTTAATAAAGAGACTTTTCCCTTGAAGAAAAAACTAACTGAAATTATATATAATGCTGCAAGAATTGAAATAGATAATATTACATTTTTGGAAACTGAAAAAATAGTTAAAAATATTTCAACTTGCGGGAAAAGTCCAGTTGAAATACAAGTTGTTTTAAATTTAAAGCATGCTAGTGAATATATATTAACTACAAATGATACTGGATTAAAATTATTAAAAAAAATTAATAAGCGTGTTAGTTATCAAGAATCTTTAGAATGGGGAGTTTTAAGGAATGGTCTTGTTGGTGTATCAGGAGTAGATAATAAAATTCCTATTCCAAAAGCAGAAGAAATAGAAAGTATAATAAGTTCTGATTTGGACCATTATAATAAGATGCTAGAATTGATTGTTCGTCAACCATTTTGGGATGGTAATAAAAGAACAGCTTATTTATATACTTTATTAGAAAATTTTAGGGATAATGGAGAAATACTAACTTTAAATTTAGAAAAATTTTCTGAGAATCTACATGAAAAATATCTAAATCTTTATGATAAATAAATATAAAGCTTATTTTGATTTAGTTAACTATCAAAGGCCTTTTTGGGGCCTTTTAATAGTTTATAATATTAACATTTGATTGATTTTTAATAGCTTTTATAAAAAAATTAATTCTATTGTTTTCCCATCTTTTGTCATAACAAATAATTATTTGAACTTTCTTTTTAAACTCTTTTCTATATATAAATGATAAGAAATCTATTGTTTTACTATCAATGTTTGAAAAATTATAAATAACTATTTTAATATTTTGATTAATATATTTTTGAATAAAATTATAAAATTCATTAAAAAGTGCAATTTCATTAAAGTTTTCAATTTTTTTATTGATAAGAGAATTCAATTTTATTTTAGTTTCTTTTTTACTTATTAAAACTTTTAATTCCTCAGCTAATTCAAATATTCCTTCATATTGAAGCCTTCTACCAGGTATTTTTGTTAATTCTAAAAAGTAATTTTTTTGAGCTCTTTTTAAATAAAAATCTCTAAATTCATTTATAACATCATCTTTTTTAGTCTGATAGATAATTATTTTTTTGTCTGATATTTCTTTAAATTTGATATTAGAATATTTTTTTGTATTATAGTTCTTTAGTTGCTTTTTTTTGATTTGTTTTATAAATTTTTTAATTTTATTTGAAGGACTAATGTTTAATTCTTCACGTATAAGTTTTTTGTATTCATTATATATTTTTATAGCCGCTGGTTTATCATTTTTCTTTATATAAGCTTTGATTAAATAAAAATATATATCTTCATTATAAGGATCCAAATTAGTAAGGTGATTAAATAATTTAATAGTTAAATTTAGATTATCTTTTTTTATTAAAAGTAATCCTTGGTCAAAAAGATTAGTAAAATAATCTTTTTTAAAATTTTCACGTTCAAAATATAACCAATTATTAAATTCAGGTGCACCGGATATATAAAAATTTGATAATAAATCATCATCATATATATTTATTAACTCATATATTTTATTAGTTTTTATAAGTTTTTCCTTTTTTATATTATTTAAACAGTCGATATCTTTTTTTACCATAATTTCAGGATTTAATCTAATTGACTCCTTATCGATATTTTCAAATATGTCTATTTTATCATTAATTTTTTTAACTGATGATCTAATATTCCATAAACTATGTCTTAAATTTCTATAAGCGCTTTTTGTAGTAAAATCTTTCCAAAAGAGATTTGCTAATTTTTTTCTATTAAAAATTTTATCTTCTAGAAGAATATAAATTAACAAGCCTTTGGATTTTTTACTTAAATTATTAGTAATCGGTTTATTGTCAATTTTAAAATTAACTTTACCGATTAATTTGGCTTTTATATTCATAAAATCACCTTTTATATATTATTTTGCCATTTTTAAAAGTATATAAAATTTCTATATCTTTTAATTTGTCTTTTGAAACTTTTAATGGATTTTTATTAAGAACAACTAAGTCAGCCAATTTGTTTTTTTCTAATGTACCTTTCATATCTTCTTCAAAATTGCTAAATGCTCCATTTACTGTATACATTTTTAAGGCTTCAAAAGTATTTATTCTAGAATTAGGATTTGGATGATTAACTGCAGCATGTATCCCTAATAAAGGATCAATTGGCATTACATTACTGTCAGAGCCACCTGCTACTTTGATATTTTGATCAAAAATTTGTCTAAAAGGATTTGTTTTTAATGCTCTTGATTTACCTAATCTATTCATATACATTCCATTTTTTTCTCTAAAAAAATATTCATAAGTAGGGTGCATAGTTAAAATTAGACCTAATTTTTTAGCTTTTTTTATATGGCTTTTTTTAGGTAGTTCAAAGTGTTCTATTTTATGTCTTAAAGTATTTTCTTGATTTTTTAAAGCAATTTCATAAGCTTCTAAAAGTTTCTCTATACCTAAATCTCCTACTGCATGAATAGAAGTTTGCAAATTATTATCTTGTGCTTCTTTTATAAAATTAATCATTTCATTTTTAGTAAAAAAAGTCTTTCCAAAGTTTTCAGGTGAATCCTTATATGGTTTAGATACATAAGCATTTTGTGATCTGAATGAACCATCAAAAAATATATCTCCACCAATTTTATTAAAATTATAAGCTTTCGCCTTTTTAATATTCGTAGTTGAAAATAAAATTGAAATATCAAAAGGAAATTTTTCTTTGTTTTTAAGTAAAAAGTCTACGTGTTTATCGTGAAATAAGTAACCTCCTTCAATAGCTATTATAGAAGTTACTCCCTTTTTTACAATTTCATTTACCACTTTATTAATACTTTTAGTATAATATTTTTCTGGTAAAATTGTATACATTTTTCTTCTAGCTATAATACTTGCTTCATTTACTAGTTTTCCGGTTGGTATGCCTTTTTTATCTTTAATAACCCCTTGTATAGAAACAGGCAAATTGATTTTATGTAGAGCGCAAGAATTAACTGTTAATGTATGAAATTCAATTGAACTTAAAAATACAGGTATATCTGGTGCTATTTTATCAAGATCTTCTTTAGTTGGCAATTTTTTGTTCTTTAAAGAAAACTCTGTTAATCTAGTTCCAAGTATTAACTTGAGATTAGGATTTTCTTTTCTTTTTTTATTAATTAACTTTTCAATATCTTTTAAATCTTTAGCATTTTCTAGATTAATAGCAAA
>JBNJDJ010000079.1:0-7892 GCA_051744845.1 Bacillota bacterium | reverse complement strand
ATAAAAAATCTATAGCAGATATTGAACAGGAAAGTGCATAATAAAGAAATTTTATTAAAGATAAGTGGATATTTATTATCCACTTATCTTTTTAAGGAGGGAATATGAAGTTAGCAGTTATTGGCGGTGCATCTAGTTATACACCAGAATTGATAGATGGTATTATAAAAAGAAAAAAAGAATTAAAATTTGATGAGATAGTATTAATGGATTTAAAAAGTTCTAAAAATAAATTAAATATAATAAAAGATTTAGCAATTAGAATGTTTGAAAAAAATAATATTGATGTAAAAATCGATGCTACTTTTAATAGAAAAGAAGCTTTAAAGAAAGCTGATTTTATTATTACTCAAATAAGAGTAGGAGGTCTTCAAGCGCGAGGTAGAGATGAAAAAATACCTTTAAAATATAATTTGATTGGTCAAGAAACAACAGGAGCAGGTGGTTTTGCTAATGCTTTAAGGACTATACCAGTAATTTTAGATATATGTAAAGATATTGAGAAATATTCAAAAGATAATGCTTTTTTAATTAATTTTACTAATCCTGCTGGTATTATTACTGAAGCCATAAAAAAACATACTAATGTTAAAGTAATAGGACTTTGTAATGTTCCTTTAGGGATGAAGATGAATATAGCCAAAATGTTGTCTTTAGATCCTAAATTTATAGAAATAGATTATCTAGGGTTAAATCATTTAGTTTATGGAAAAAATGTTTATTATAAAGGGAAAAATATAACTAAAAAAGTTATAGATAAATTAATTAATGGTGGTTCAAATACAATGGAAAATATCCCAGATTTAAATTGGGATAAAAATTTATTGAAAAGTATAAATATGGTGCCTTGTCCTTATCATAAGTATTTTTACATGACTAACAAAATGCTAAAAGAAGAAAAAGATAAGTTAAAAAGTTTAAATAAAACTCGTGCTGATGAGGTAAAAGAAATTGAAAAAGAATTATTTGATGAATATAAAGATAAAAGTTTAGATAAAAAGCCAGAAAGTTTAGAAAAAAGAGGTGGAGCATATTATTCAGATGCTGCAATAGAATTGATTAATTCTATATATAATAATAAAAATAAAGTTCATACAGTAAATGTTTATAATAAAGGTGCTATTTTAAATTTAGATGACAATGTAGTAGTTGAAGTCAATGCATTAGTTAATAAGAAAGGTGCTTTTCCTATTTATTCTAATAAATTACCTGAAGAAGTAAGTGGATTAGTTAAACAAGTAAAAGCTTATGAAAAATTAACAATTAAAGCAGCAGTTACAGGTGATAAGGATAAAGCTCTGCAAGCCCTTTATAATAATCCATTGGTTTATACTTTTGAAAAAGCAAATTTATTACTTGAAGATATTTTAGAGCAAAATAAAAACAATTTGCCTCGATTTTTTTAACTATGATAAGA
This sequence comes from Bacillota bacterium, assembly GCA_051744845.1. Classification (GTDB taxonomy): domain Bacteria; phylum Bacillota; class Clostridia; order Peptostreptococcales; family Acidaminobacteraceae; genus JBNJDJ01. The sequence goes on along the minus strand of JBNJDJ010000079.1, from coordinate 6,475 downwards.
TTATAAAAAAGGAGGCGATTTTTTGAAAAAAATAGAAGAAATTTATCAAACTTTAGTAAGTTTACAAAAAGATAGCCCAAAAGGAGTATCTGCAACAGCTATTAGTAAAGAACTATCTTTAGGTAGATCAAATGTTAGTAGATATTTAAATAAATTATTTAAAAAAGATAGAGTCAAAAAGATAAGTGGTAGGCCTGTTTTATTTTTAACTAAAAATAATATTTCTAAAAATAGTGACTTAGATTTTGAGAAGTTATTAAAAGAAAGTAAAAGTTTAAGTTCGGCTATTAAGCAGGCTAAAGCAGCAATTCTTTATCCGCCTGATGGTCTTCATACTTTATTAACAGGTGAAACTGGTGTAGGCAAGTCAATGTTTGCGAAACTTATGTATGATTTTGCAATTAAAGAAAATACAATAAAAAATGATGCACCATTTATTAGATTTAATTGTGCAGACTATGCAGATAACCCACAATTGCTTACAGGTCAAATTTTTGGTGTAAAAAAAGGAGCTTATACAGGAGCTGATAAAGAAAAAGACGGTTTATTAAAAAAAGCAGATGGAGGGATATTATTTTTAGATGAAGTTCATCGTTTATCTCCTCAAGGCCAAGAAATGCTTTTTACTTTTATAGATCATAATAAATTTCGTAAATTAGGAGAAACAGAAAAGGAAATAAGTGCTAATGTACAGCTTATATTGGCTACAACTGAATCTACTGATTCATATTTATTAGAGACATTTATGAGAAGAATACCAATGAATATTTATCTAAAAGCACTAAGAGAAAGACCTTTGAAGGAAAGATATATTCTTATAAAAAAATTTATAACTCAAGAGTCTTTAAGAGTTAAAAAAAGTATATATATTGATAAAAATTCATTAACTAGCTTTTTATTATATGAATGTAAAAATAATATTGGTCAATTAATGAGTGATATTAAATTAGCTTGTGCCAAAGCGTTTTTGAGATATAAATCTAGTGAAAATGACTATATAGTAATATCTCAAAAAGATTTACCTTATCATGTAAAAGAAGGTTTAATGAATATTAAAGACAATAGAGAAGAAATTGAAAATATTTTTAAAACTTCTAAAGATGTTTTTAAGTTTGAGTATGGAAAGAAAAATAATGAAAAGGTAAAGGACAATGGTAAAAAACTTTATGAAACTATAGAACAAAAAATGTCTACTTTAAAGACTACTGGTTTAAAAGACGATGAAATAAATAAAATATTAAATATAGATATTGACTCATATTTTAGAAAATATATTGGTAATTTACCAAATGATAATAAACTTGATGAATTAAATAAAATTGTTGACCAAAAGGTTATTGATATAACAGATAAAATTTTAAGTGTAGCTAAAAAGAGACTTGATAAAAAATATAGTGAAAAAATATATTTTGGTTTAGCTCTACATTTAAATAGTTCAATCGAAAGAATTAAAAAAGGCAAACAAATATATTGTCCTAACTTGAACAATATTCGTATAGATTATGAAAAAGAGTTTTTTTTAGCAATGGAATTAGCTAAAATAATCGATAATACTTTCAAAATCCAATTACCACTAGATGAAATAGGTTATATAACATTATTTTTAGCTTCTGATCCTTTGAAAGATGTAAAAAAACTAAAAGAAAATGTAAATGTATTAGTCATAATGCATGGGCCGTCTACTGCTAGCTCAATGGTAAGCGTTGCTAAAGATTTAGTAGGTGGAAAAAATTTATATGCATTAGATATGCCTTTATCAACAAGAGCTCAGGAAATGTATAAAATAGTAAAAAATAAAATTAAAGAAATAAAAGGTAAAGCTGGGTATATATTTTTAGTAGATATGGGGTCTTTGACTAATTTTGGAAAAATGATAGAAGAAGAGCTAAATGTTAGAGTTAAAACAATTGACAATATTTCAACTCCAACTGTAATAGATGTAGCTAGAAAAGCGGATTTAGGGAGAAGTTTAGATGAGATTTATAAATCAGTGAATTCTAAAAGAGTAATAAATTTTGATAAAAGTAATAAAGAAGATGTTATTATATCTGCTTGTTTTACTGGAAAAGGGGCAAGTGAACGTATAAGGAAGTTATTAAAGGAAAAATTAAATAATAAAATAAAAATAATTACTTTAGATGTTGTAGATAAAACGGAAATGCATTCAAAGATTAAAGCAATTAAAGAAGATTATAATATTAAAGCTATCGTTTCTACTGTAATGCTGAATGTTAAAGATATTCCATATTTTAATGCTATAGATATTTTTTCAAAAGACGGTATATCTAGATTAAAAGAAATTTTTAATAATCAAAAAATAAATATTCAAGTCTATGAAAGTATAAAGGATCATATAAAGCTTCCTAATTTAAAAAAATTAATTAAATTAATAAAAGAAATTATTTTAAATACAGAAAAAAAATTAGATATAAAAGTTGTTGAAGGTGTAAAAGTAGGTATTATTTTACATATCTGTTTTTTAGTAGATAATATTGTTAATGGTAAAGAGAGTAAAAAACTAAAAGATATAACACAGTTTAAACAAAAATATCTTAATGAATATAAGATATTAACTAAATTATTATCTAAATTAGAAAATGAATATTCAATAAAGATTAATGAAGATGAAAAAACATATATTTTAAAAATGCTTATAAAAAATAGTGTGTAATTTTTTAAATAGTGTGTAAAACCAACTACTCTTTAGCCTTAAATACTGTATTTAAGTGTTTGGAATGATTTATGCATCTATATAAAGTGTATATAGAAAGGAGTATTATGCAAAAGAAAGATGTTTGTGTAAAAAATAAAACAGGTTTACATGCAAGGCCAGCAAGTATATTTGTAAAACTTGCTAAAACATTTAAATCTGAAGTATTTATTCAAAAAGATGATAAAAAAGTCAATGGTAAATCAATGCTCGGAATTTTAGGTATGAGTATTGGTTGTGGAGATGAAATAACTATAAAAGTAAATGGTGAAGATGAAAAAAAAGCTATTAAATCGATTTATGATTTATTTGAAAATGAATTAATGGAGGAATAATATATGAAAAAAATAATGCTTGTTTGTACTGCTGGTATGTCTACTAGTTTATTAGTTAATAAGATGCAAGATTATGCTGAAAAAGAAGGAATTAAAGTTGAAATTTTTGCAGAGTCTGAAGGAGAAGCTACAAAATATTACGATGAAATAGATTGTTTATTATTAGGCCCTCAAGTTAAATACTTAAAATCTAAAATTAGAGATGCAATTGATAGACCAGAGGTGGTAGTGGAAGTTATAAATACAGTAAATTATGGAACAATGAATGGAAAAAAAGTTTTAGAAAATGCATTGGATTTGTTAGGAGAAAAATAATGGAAGAAAAAATATATTCTTTAATATCATTTAGTGGAGAAGCAAAGAGTTTATTAATGGAAGTAATACAACTTTCTAAGAAAAATAAATTTGAAGAAGCTGATGAAAAATTAAATGAAGCTAAAAGAAAGTTGTCTAAAGCTCATAATGTTCAAACACAATTGATTCAAAAAGAAGCTGCTGGTGAAAAGATAGAGAGTTCTTTGCTTTTAGTTCATGCTCAAGATCATTTAATGAATGCTTTAATGTTAAAAGATTTAGCAGCTGAATTTAGCGATATTTATAAAAAATTTGAATCTGAAAATTAGGAGGTAATATGCATAGTTTAGGAATTTCTATATATCCTTCTCAAGCTAGTTTAGAAAAAAATATAAATTACATTAAATTAGCGAGTAAATATGGTTTTGAAAGGATCTTTACTTGTCTAATATCTTTAGATAATATTGAAAAAGATTTAGAAGATTTTAAAAAGATAGTATCAGTAGCTAATAAAGAAGATATGAAAGTTATAGCTGATATTACTCCAGATGTATTTGAGAAGCTAGATTTAGATTATAGATCACTAAAATTTTTTAAAGATATTGGATTAGAAGGTATTAGATTAGATTTAGGATTTTCTGGTAAAGAAGAAAGTTATATGTCTTTAAATAAACATAATTTAAAAATTGAAATTAATATGTCTAATGGAACAAAATATCTAGAAAATATTTTAAGCTACAAACCTCAAGTAAAAAATATTTATGGATGTCATAATTTTTATCCGCATAAATATACAGGTTTATCTAGAAAGCACTTTTTAAAAACTTCTAAACAATTTAAATCTAAAGGTATAAAAACAGCAGCTTTTGTGTCATCTCAAAATGCTGATTTTGGTCCATGGCCAGTTAGTGAAGGATTATGTACTTTAGAAAGTCATAGGTATTTAGATATTGATACACAAGCTAAAGATCTTTTTAATACTGAGTTAATTGATGATGTTATAATTTCAAATTGTTTTGCAAGTGAAAAAGAGCTTAAAGTTTTAAGTGAAGTCAATCCTAATATTTTAACTTTGAAAGTAGATTTATTTGAAAATATATCTAATATTGAAAAAGAAATTGTAATAGATAATGATCATTTTAATAGAGGAGATGTATCTGATTATTTAATAAGATCGACTCAAAGTAGAGTTAAATATAAAAATAAAAGTTTTAAACCTAAAAATACTTGCAATATTAAAAAGGGAGATATATTAATAGATAATGATTTATATAATAGATATGCAGGTGAATTACAAATCGCTTTAAAGGATAGGAAAAATGATGGTAAAACTAATGTAATAGGAAAAGTAATAGAACAAGAAAAATTTTTATTAGATAAAATAACCCCTTGGCAATCATTTAAATTTAAATTAAATAGCTTAAAACCTTTTAAAAGAACAAAAAATTAATATGATTTTAAAAAATAATGCTATTTTCATATGCTATAATAAGTTTATGTTAAATAAAAGTGTGTTACTGTTAGATCAGGCATAAGCTAGTAATAAATATAGGGGAGAAGACTATATTTTTTGCTAGCTTTTTTTGTTTTAGTATATGAAGTAGGAGGAAAAAGTATGAAAGGTTTTAAACAGTTACAAAAAGTAGGTAAAGCTTTGATGACCCCTGTATCAGTTTTACCTGCAGCAGGAATTTTAGTTGCAATAGGAAGAATGTTGCAAACTAAAAGTGGTATATTAGCTAGTTCAGGTAAGATTATGTTCGATAGTGGTATTTCAATATTTGAGAATTTACCATTAATATTTGCAATAGGTGTAGCTATAGGTTTTGCAAGTGAAGCAGTTTCTGCCCTAGCAGCTGGAGTAGGATACGTTGTTTTTTCAAAAGTTATAGGCTCTATGGCTTCTATAATTGACATTTCTCAAAAAACTAATGGTAATATTGAATCTATTAATACTGGAGTATTTGGAGGTATTATTATAGGTGTTATTGCAGCATATATTTATAAGAAGTTTCACAAAACAAAATTACCGCCTTATTTAGGTTTTTTTGCTGGAAAACGATTGGTTCCAATATTAACAGCAGTTACAGCAGTTTTAGCAGGTGTTTCTTTATCATTTATTTGGCCCCCTATTCAAATAAAGATAAATGAATTTGCAAAATTTGCTATGTCATCATCAATAGGCCCGGCTCTTTATGCAGCAGGTAAAAGAGCATTGATTCCAGTAGGACTACACCATGTTTATTATCCACCATTTCTTTATGAATTTGGTAGATTTACTACAGAAGCTGGAGAAGTTTTAAGAGGAGGAACTGCTAGATATTTTGCTGGAGATCCTACAGCAGGGAGATTTATGGCAGCTGAGTATCCATTAATGTTATTTGGACTTCCAGCAGCTTGTTTAGCTATGTATTTAAGAGCAAAAGATAAGGTGAAAGTTACAGGTATGCTTACTACTGCTGCAATTACATCTTTTTTAACAGGTATTACAGAACCAATAGAATTTTTATTTATATTCGTAGCACCTTTATTATATGTGTTTCATGTAGCAGCAGCTTTTGTTTCAGGTTTACTTACAAACTATTTTAATATAAGATTAGGATATACATTTTCAGCAAGTACTATAGATTATTTTTTAGGTATAACTAATGCTGGGAATCCTATAAAATTTTGGTTAATTGTAGGTCCGATTATTGCTGTTTTATATTTCGTTGTATTTTATTTAACTATCCCAATGTTTGATTTTAAAACGCCAGGAAGAGAAGATGAAAATAAAGAAGAATCAAGTGAAAAAATTGATAAAAACGAAAGAATAGATATGATTTTAAAAGCATTAGGAAATTGTGAAAACTTAGATGATGTAGATGCTTGTATTACTCGTTTAAGGCTTCAAGTTAAAGATAATGAAAAAATTAATGAAGAAAAACTTAAAAGTTTAGGAGCTTCTGGTGTTATGAAGTCAGGTACAAGTGTTCAAGTTGTATTTGGACCTGAATCAGAGAGCTTAAAAGATGAAATTAATAAACGCATGTAATTAAAGGAGGAAAAGAAAATGTTTGGACTATTTAAAAATAAAGAGATAAGTTTAAAAAAGCCTATAGAAGGTAAAGTAATAGAAATAACAAAAGTAGATGAT
>JBNJDJ010000078.1:0-7978 GCA_051744845.1 Bacillota bacterium | reverse complement strand
TAATTCTTTCCATTTTAAAAGAAATTCTTTATTTGGATTATTATCTGATATTTCTTCTTCATCTTCTGACTTTTCTTCTAAAGCTTCAATTTGATCTTCGAAATCATCTTCTTTATCTTCAAGTTCATCTTCTTTATTTTCTAATTCTTCTAACTTTAAAGCTAATTCTTCACTATCATTTTCTTCTAACTCTTCTTCTAAAGCTTCAATTTCCTCTTCAATTTTATCTTTTTCATCTTCAATCTCATCTTTTTGCTTTTCTAAATCTTGTATTTTAGAAAGTGTTTCTTTATCTAAACTATCATCTTCCTCTTCAAACTCATCTTCTTCATCTTCTGCGTTTTCTTCTAAAGTTTCTATCTGATCTTCAAAATCATCTTCTTTATCTTCAAGTTCATCTTCTTTATTTTCTAATTCTTCTAACTTTAAAGCTAATTCTTCACTATCATTTTCTTCTAACTCTTCTTCTAAAGCTTCAATTTCCTCTTCAATTTTATCTTTTTCATCTTCAATCTCATCTTTTTGCTTTTCTAAATCTTGTATTTTAGAAAGTGTTTCTTTATCTAAACTATCATCTTCGTCATCATCATCTTTATCTACATCTTTTGGTTTGCCTGCATGTTCCGGCTTTCCTTTTTTATTTTTGTCTTGATCTTCTTCATCATCTTCATCATCTTCATCTTTGCCTTCGTCTTCATCATCTTCATCTTCGTCTTCTTCGTCTTCATCTTCGTCTTCTTCATCAGAATCTATATCATCTTCTACATCTTCCAATACTAACAATTCATTATCTGAGTCAATAGAAACATCTGCAAAATTTATGCTACTAAAAACTAAAATGAACGCTATTACTAAAATACCTAAAACTTTCTTCTTATTTTTAAAAATAACAATCCCTCCTATTTGTATGTTCTTTTAATTAGTATAAGATAAAACAAAGCTAATTAATAGATAAAATCTAAAAAATAATTTTATCTCCTAAACTTACTAATCCTAAAATATTTTTTTTAGTTTCTAAAATATATTTAGCATCCAATTTAAATCCTGAATTTTTCCACGGATCTAAATAAGTTTTATAAATCACCTGCTTTTCATCATTTAAATAAACTACATATATACTAAATTTCATAAAGAAAGAATGAACTCCTTTAGTATTTAAAATATATACTGAATCCTTTGAAATATCGTTTTTAAACATTAGTCCTTTAAATCTTTTAAAAAATGTATCTAAAAAATATATATCTTTAAATATTTCATCTAATTTATGCTTCATGATCACTCCTTAAAAAAACTCCATTAGTTTAATAATCGCTGGTCCTAAAAGCACATAAAAAATCGACGGGAAAATAAATAGTACTATTGGAAATAATAATTTAACTGGAGCTTTCATAGACTTTTCTCTTATTTTTTGATATCTTTTTTGTCTAATATCTTTTGATTGAACCTTTAGGATATTGCTAATTGAAACACCTAGTTCTTCACTTTGATTAATTGCTGAAATAAATGTAGAAACTTCTTCAACTCCACATCTATCTCCTAATTGTTTTAAAGCTATCTTTCTTTCAACTCCAAGTCGCATTTGTTTTAAAGCATATTCAAATTCATCTACTAAAATAGCATCAATTGAATTAACCATTCTATTAACAGATCCATCAAACGAAAGTCCGGCTTCTACACTAACAGAAATAGTGTCTATTATATCAGGTAGACTTTTAGAAATCTTTGCTTTTCTTTTGTTGATTTTAGATAAAATACGAATATAACTTAATAAATAATATAATAAACTTGTTAAAAAGTATATTTTTATAACTTCAATTGATTCTATATCTAAAAATATATATGAAATTAACGAAGCAAGTATACCTAAAGCTACCCCAAAGGAAATCATTTTAACAATTTTTTTATTAATATCTTTTTCATTATATACACCAGTCATTTTTATCTTTTTTACTAAAATATTTTTTAGATATTTAAATATACCTATAGAAAACAAACCTATAACTTTATCGATATACTTTTTGAAAAACCTTTGGTAAAAACTTTCTTTTTTTTCGCTTTTAACGACATCTACTTTGCCATAATCTTTTATTTGATCTAGTTTTTTATTGATTGTAACTGACTTTTGAAAAACTAAGTGAATTATTAAATAAATAATAGTTGATAAACTTATAAATAAAAAACCTATTAAAATTTTTATCATTTTATCAACTCCTTAAAAATCTATACTTATTATCTTTTTAATAAAAAAGATACCAATTAATTCACTTATAACAGAAACACCTATAAGTATATTTCCAATTTTAGTTTCAATCAAAATATTTGCATAAGATGGATTTAAAACAAATAAGAAAAATACAATAATTATAGGCATAACACCAATTACTATTCCTGACATTTTTCCTTGTGCAGTAAGTGTCTTAATTTCACCTTGTATTTTAATTCTTTTTCGTATTGTATCGGAAATATTATCTAAAATTTCTGCTAAGTTACCACCTGTTTCTTGCTGTATAATCATAGCTCTAATAACCAAGTTTAAATCTTCACTATCAACTCTTTTATCTAAGTTAGTTAAAGCTTGTTTTAGATTAACTCCTAAACTCATTTCTTTTAATAACCAATTAAATTCTTGACTAATAGGGTCACTCATCTCCTTAGTTAAAGTTTTAATAGCTTGCATATAAGAATAACCAGCTTTAAGTCCATTTGATAAAATCCTTATGCCATCACTCAATTGATTATTAAATTTTTTAACTCTTTTTTTATATAAGAAGTTAAGAAAAAATTTTGGCAAAATCCAAATAATTATACTGAAAATAAAAGCTAAAATATATTTTTTTAAAAATATAAAAATAATCATAAATGTTATTAAAACTAAAACCTTTAAAATAATATACTCTTCAAATGTTAAGTTAACATTAGCTTTTAACAAATTATTTTCAATACGTTCTTTAAATTTAGAAGAAAAATCTATTTTTTTTAAATTTTTTGTTAAAAACTCTTTTATAGGAGTCTTTTTTTCTTTAGGATTTCTTTTTCTTTTATCAAAATATCTTTGTAATCTTTTTTCTTTTAAATTCTTCTTAGTTAAAATATTGTAAACGATTAAAATTAGAAAGGTTAAATTAATAAAAAATAAAATCGGATATATTAAAGTGTTCATAAATAAACCTCCTAATTAAAAAGCTCCATAGGTACTTGTATTCCTTTTTTAGCTAATAGATTTACTGCTTTTGGTAAAACTTTAGTATAAAAATGCTTACCCTTAACATTCCCATTAGAGTCTAGTCCTTGATTTTTAAATCCAAAAATATCTTGAAGTACTATAGTATCTTTTTCTAAACCATGTACCTCTGTTATATGAGTTATTTTACGAGAACCGTCTTCTAATCTAGACTGTTGTATTATAATATCAATAGCAGAAGCAATTTGGTTTCTAATAGCTCTAACCGGTAGTTCCATTCCTGACATTAAAACCATTGTTTCTAATCTAGATAAAATATCTCTAGGTGAATTAGCATGTCCTGTAGTTATCGAACCGTCGTGACCAGTGTTCATAGCTTGAAGCATATCTAGAGCCTCTCCTCCTCTTACCTCACCTACAATAATACGATCTGGACGCATTCTCAAACTATTTTTAACTAAATCTCTTATAGTAACTTCACCTTTGCCTTCAATATTAGCCGGTCTAGTTTCTAGCCTAACTACATGATCTTGTGATAACTTTAGTTCAGCAGCATCCTCTATTGTAACTATTCTATCTTCATTTGAAATAAATGATGACAAAACATTTAAAGTTGTAGTTTTACCACTACCTGTTCCTCCTGAGACAATTACATTTAATTTACCTTTTATACAATATCTTATAAATTCAGCCATATCTTCAGTTAAAGTATTAAAATTCAATAAATCCTGAACAGTAAAAGGATCTTCAGAAAACTTTCTTATTGTAATTGATGGGCCATCGAGAGATAAAGGAGGAATAATTGCATTTACTCTCGAACCATCAGGAAGTCTAGCATCAACCATAGGTGAAGACTCATCAATTCTTCTTCCAATCGGAGCTACAATTTTTTTTATAACGTGATATACGTGTTTATCATCTTTAAATTTTGCATCTGTCATTATTAGTTTTCCATTTTTTTCAATATATACTTGATTTGGACCATTAACCATTACTTCTGTTACATCTGGATCATTTAGCAAGTTAGTGATTGGTCCAAAACCTATAATTTCATCTAATAACTCTTTGGAAATCTTATCTTTTTCCTTATCAGTCATATTTAATGACTCTTTTTGAACACTTTCATTAATAATCTCTTGAATATCATCTTTATATTTACTTGGATCTTTACCTAATTTATCAAAATCAATATCTAAATTATTAATTACATCATTTTGTATCTTTATCTTTAATTTTAAATAAGGATCTTTTTTACTAGTCGTCTTTTCTTTTTTCTTTTCATCAACTTTTTTAGTGTTAAGTCTCTTTTTTAAAGACATATTATCACCTGATCTTATTAAATGCTTTTACTAATTTATTTTTTCTAAATCCAAAACTAGTTGTTATAGACTTTCCTAATTGAATAGCTTGTAAAATATTATTTCTATCTACTGGTATATTTAAAAATATATCTTTATTTAAAACTTTCTTAATTCGCTTAGTTGATAAATTTTTTTCCATATTATATTTATTTACCCAAATATTAATATCTTCCATTTTAAAATCTAAAGACCTAAATATATCTAAACCTACTTTTGTATTTTTTAAAGACATTAAATCAGGAGTCATTACAAAATTTATTTGATCTGATTTTTCTAAAGCTGCAAGTGTTAAATCAGAATAATTTGTTCCTAAATCCAAAATGATTTCATCATATTCATTTTTTAAAATATCTAATAATCTATTTAAATGACTAGCTTCAATATTTTCCGCATCAGCTGGATCTTTTGGAGCTAATAATAGATCTGGTCTATCTTTATCTTTTATTATATATTCTTTTAAAGCATTTACTAAATCTTCATTCTCAACTAACTTATCAATTGTTTTATAACTTTTTTGTCCCATAACTATTTCGACATCACCAAAATATATATCTAAATCAATTAAAATTATCTTTTTATCTTTTTTTAATAAAGAATCCATACAAGCAAGTAAAGTATTTCCTACTCCACCTTTAGCAGAGAAAAAACTAGTTATTTTTCCATTAAAACTCTTTTTAGTTTTTTCAAAGTTTTGAGTTAAATCTTTTTGTTTATCATATACATTTTGTATTGTATGAATAATTTGCTGTGTATCAAAAGGCTTTATAATATATTCTTTAGCTCCATTTAACATTGCCTTTTTTAAATACTCAGTTTCATTTTGTACTGACATTATAATTACCACTGTTGATGGATATTTAGTAGTTATCTTTTCTGTAGCATCTAATCCATTCATATTAGGCATATTAATATCCATTAAAACAACATCAGGCTTAAGTTTTTCAACTTTTTTTAAAGTTTCCTTGCCATCTTTTGTTTTTCCAATAACTTCAAATCTATCAGTTAATTCTAAAATTTTTTCAATTGATTCTCTAGTATCTTTTTGATCATCTGCAATTAATATTTTAATTAAATCATTCATATAATCGCCTCTACTTTTCTTTAGGAATCTTTAAAATTTCACCAGTAATAATTAAGTTATTATTACCAATATTATTAGCTTCTTTAATCAAATGATACTTTTTACCATCATCATAAAATTTTCTGGAAATACTATATAAAGTATCTTTATATTTAACTTTATACTCAGTATATCCTTTTGAATCTTCATCTTTTTTAGAAATTTCATCTGGTTTTGATTCTAATCTATCATTGATTTCTAATAAATCGCTGTTTTTATTATATTCAGGTAAAAGCTCTCGAATCTCTAAGTTATTATCAATTAGTAATTCTTGCCATACTTTTCCATAAGACTGCTTTTTACTAGTTTCTCCAATAGGTCTTAATGCTAGTTTTAAAAATCCAATATTTTCTGCTAAAACTAAAGATTCTATTTTATCTTTCTCAATACTTAATGTTATAGGATAAGTTTTAGCTATTTCTTCTGAAGATTCATAACCTCTGCTAACACTTTGATTAACACTCAATACTTTTACATTTTGTAAAAAAAGTTTTGCTACATTTGGATAAAGCAATTCTTCTTTTCCACTTTTTTCAGGTAAAAACAAATAAATATCTATAAAATTACCAGGTTTTATAAGATCCGATACTCCATCGTATTTATTTATTGCAATCGTTATTGCTCTGTGATTTTTTTCAATTGAATTTATTAAAATAGTGTCTTTATTATCACTTAGACGCGATTTATGAAATCCTTCACCTTTTAAAATATCATCATATACAAACTTACCAATAACTTCTGATTTTTCTAAATAATAACTTTTTAGATCAAAATCTTTTTGTACTTCTTTTTTCTCAATCATATCCTCAGTAACTTTTTGATTAACTTTTAAATCTTGACTAGCTACAATCATTGTTTTTTTCTCTAAATCTTGTGCTGGTTCATTTTGTAAGTTTATAAATATCGCATATGAAAGAAAACCTGCAATAATAATTGAAATAATTAATAAAACTAAACTTGTATTTTTCATGTTTTCTCCTTTCACTGCGTCAATTTCGTTGTATATAAACCATAGCTTTCATTGGTTTCTTTAGATGTACCACTTGTAACATATTCTACAAATCTTCCACTAATACTTGTTTGACCACTTTGTTTACCTACATCTTCGATAAAAAAACTTGCAAATCCAATAACCTCTACTTGGCTTCTTCCATTAACATCAAAATCACTTAATACAGGTATAACCCATACTCTTTGTGAATCTCTACTAAAATTATCAAATGTTTCATAACTACCATTAAGCATTTGTCTTAAAGGATTAATAATCATACTCATATTACCTGGTTCTGTATATATTTTATCGCCTACTTCTAATTCTTCATCATATCCATTAAGCATATGTTGTCTGAAAATATTAGCACCTGAAGAATTCCCTAATTGTACTGCTCCAAAATTACCAACTTTAGATTCTTCAGCATTTACTTTTAAATCAATCTTATCACCATAATTAAAATTTTGATCTATTACACCAAAAGGTCTAGTTCCAGAATGGACTTTATCAATTGTTTTAATACTTGCTTTGGAAATAACTTTTATATCACTACTAGAAATACCTACAATAGGCATTATTAAATGATTTATTGTTTTTTGTTTTTCTAATTTTACAAATTCATTAGTTATATTAACTGTTAAATTAGAAGTATCTACATTATTTTTTGATAAATATTCATAAACTATTATTTCTGATCTATTTTTATCTGGTAATTCTAAACTCCCTGCTAGTGCCGCAGCATCTAAAGAATTTTGTAAATTAACTTTCTCAAAAACACTAAAACCATAATCTACAGTTAATCCAAAAAATGCTATAAATACAACCATTGAAAAAGCAACTATTATACTAACTGCTCCTGATTCATTTTTAAATACTTTCATATAAATCACTCAACTCTCATTGTTGCTTCACCACTTATATTTACAGGGTTTCCTATAATGTTTGACATTAAAGGTGTAAAAATCTCTACATCATAATCTAATTTAACTCTTAATGAATCTCCTGAACTTCTTGAAGATTGACTAGGATCTATTACAATATTTAATCTAGATGAATCTAGTCCACTAGAACTTTCATTAATAGCTTGCATAATTTCTGAATCTGAATTTTTAACTATACCTACTCTAGCTGCATATCTTGCATTATTTTCTAATAAAATCTGTGAGTATAAAATCCGACCAAAATCAAAAATACCAAGGATAAGCAATAATAAAATTGGTAATATAATAGCCATTTCTATCATTGCTTGGCCTTTATTATTTTTTAACATCAGATTTCACCTCCTAGTACTAATTATTATGATATCGATTATAACGCATCAATAA
>JBNJDJ010000077.1:0-8034 GCA_051744845.1 Bacillota bacterium | reverse complement strand
AGGAGGGAATAATAATGAATATTTTAGTTATTAATTGCGGTAGTTCATCTTTAAAATACCAACTAATAAATATGGAAAATGAAGATGTTTTAACGCAAGGTTTAGTTGAAAGAATAGGTATTGAAGGTTCTAGATTAAAACAAGAAACACCTGGAAAAGAAGAAAAAGTTATACAAACAGAAATGAAAGATCATGAAGTTGCATTAAAAAATGTTTTAGATGCAATTGTAAATGAAGAGTATGGAGCAATAAAAGATTTATCAGCTATTGATGCTGTAGGTCATAGAGTTGTTCACGCTGGTGAAAAATACTCTAAGTCAGTAATTATTGATGAGGACGTTATTAAAGGAATCGAAGATTGTATTGATTTAGCTCCTTTACATAATCCGCCAAATTTAATGGGAATAAAAGCTATACAAAATTTATTACCAAATGTTAAAAATGTAGCTGTTTTTGATACTGCATTCCATCAATCAATGCCAGAAGAATCATATATTTATCCACTACCTTATGAATATTATGAAAAATATAAGGTAAGAAGATATGGTTTCCACGGTACTTCTCATAGATTTGTTACTAAAAAAGCTTGTGAGATGATGGGCAAAAAGCCAGAAGAAGTTAATTTAGTTACTTGTCATTTAGGAAACGGTGCTTCTTTAGCTGCTGTTAAAGGAGGAAAATCTGTTGCTACTTCAATGGGCTTTACTCCACTTGAAGGACTAGCAATGGGAACTAGAACAGGAGACTTAGATCCTGCTATAGTTACATTTTTAATGGAAAAAGAAGGATTAGATCCTAAAGAAATGGATAATATTATGAATAAAAAATCTGGTGTTTTAGGTATTAGTGGTGTAAGTAGTGACTTTAGAGATATTGAAGATGCTGCAGCTGAAGGTAATAAGAGAGCAAAACTTGCATTAAAAACATTTGATTTAAGAGTTAAAAAATATATTGCTGCTTATTCTGCTGTAATGGGTGGAGTAGATGGAATAGTATTTACTGCTGGTCTTGGTGAAAATTCTATAGATAATAGAAAATCAATTATGGAAGGTCTAGAATTTATGGGAGCTAAGCTAGACGAAGAAGCAAATAAAGTTAGATCTGAAGAAAAATTCATTAATTCTGATGACTCAGATGTTAAAGTTATGGTTATTCCTACAAATGAAGAATTAATGATCGCAAGAGATACAAAAGAATTAGTAGAATAATTACTTGACAATTTATCAAATTAAATCTATAATAATTATGTTAGACAATATTTAAGGGGATTTTTATGAAAATCAAATTAAATCAAATCTTTTCAAGTGGAGAAACTCAAAAAACTTTTAATCATGTGTTTAATATTTCGCCAGATGATTTTAAAAAGTTTTTAATAAAAGAATTTAAACCTTGTAATGTAGAGGTTAAATTTTATTCAATTAATGATAAAATTTTTATGGACTTAAAATTTAAAGTAGATGTTGTGTATCAATGTTCTAGATGCTTAGCGGATGTTAATGATACGATTGAACAAGAATTTTCAAAAGAAATAATTGTTTCTGATAATGATGAATCTAATGAAAATGATACAACATTATATCTAGAAAAAAATGAAGTCGATATTGAAGAGATTTTATTAAAATCACTTTATTTAAATTTAAAGCCTAGCGTTTTATGCGATAAAGATTGTAAAGGTCTTTGTCCGAAATGTGGGACTAATTTAAATGACGATAAATGTGATTGTGATTTGAATGATATTGACCCAAGGTTTGAAAAATTAAAAGGTTTAAAAGATAAGTTAAGTAATTAAGGAGGTGTTAGCATGGCAGTACCTAAGCGGAAAACATCTAAATCGAGAAAAAAGAAAAGACAATCTGCTAACATGAGAATGTCTGCACCTAATACAGGTGTATGCTCTCAATGTCATGAACCAAAATTACCACATAGAGTATGTTCGAATTGTGGTTATTATAATAAAAAAGAAGTGTTAGATGTTGAATAATTTAATATGAAATTTATTTTAAAAGTCCTGTATATCAGGGCTTTTTTTGTTATAATAAATATAGGTATAAGCTTGCATTAGTAGTAGGTATTAAAAGCTATTTATAATTTTTTCAAAAAAATGGTTGCATTTTTTATTAAAATGGTTATACTTATTATTAGTAGCAGGTACTAATATTTAGTGCTAGCGGAGGTTATATGAAAAAATTGAAAAAAAGTGAAAGGCATAAAGAAATAAAAAAGGTTTTAGATAAAAACCCTTTTTTAACAGATCAAGAATTAAGTGAAAAATTTAATGTAAGTGTTCAAACTATTCGTTTAGATAGAATGAGTTTAGATATTCCTGAATTAAGAGAACGTGTAAAATCTGTTGCTACTGAGAATATTAAAAAGGTAACGACTTTGATGAAAAGTGAATTAGTTGGAGAGCTTATAGATTTAGAGTTAAATGAAAGTGCATTATCTATTTTAGAAACTGATAAGTCAATGGCTTTTTCTAAAACAAATATTGTAAAAGGACATTTTATTTTTGCAATGGCTGAGACTTTAGCTTTAGCTGTTATTGAATCTGAAGTTGCTTTAATTGGTGTAGCAAATATGAAATATCGAGTACCAGTTAAAGCTGGAGATAAATTAATAGCAAAGGCAAAAGTTGTTAGAAAAAGAGGAACTGAATATTTTGTTAGAGTATGGATTAAAGTAAATAATGATCAAGTATTTAGATCAAAATTCCGATTAGTTTCAATTGATTTGGAGGTATAAAATGAAAATAGGTATTGATGCTCACGGTGGTGACAATGCACCTGATGCTATTATAAAAGGATTAAAAGATATTATTAATTCTATAGATTCAAGTATTTATTTATATGGAAAAAAAGAAATTATAAATAATAAATTAAGAAAATATAGTTTAGATAATAAAAATATACAAATAGTTAATACTACTCAAATAGTAACTGGAGAAGATAAACCAGTATATGCAGTTAAGAAAAAATCTGATTCTTCTATGATGAAAGGTTTTTATGATTTAAAGAAAGAAAAAATAGATTGTTTTTTATCAGCAGGTAACTCTGGAGCTCTTTTAGCAGGTTCTCTTTTAAAAGTAGGACGAATTAAAGGAATTGATAGACCAGCTTTAATAACACCTTATCCTACTGATAAAGGGATTAAAGTCTTAGCTGATGCTGGAGCAAATGCTGAATGTAAAAGTAGAAATTTAAAAGAATTTAGTTTAATGGGTTCATTGTTTGCTGAAGAAATTTATGAAATTGATAATCCAAAAGTAGGATTAGTAAATATTGGTGATGAAAAAGGTAAAGGAACTAAACTTGTAAAAGAGTCTTATGAAGAAATAGATAAATTGGAAAATATTAATTTTATGGGCAATTTAGAAGCTAGAGATATTCCTAAAGGAGTAGCAGATGTCATAGTATGTGATGGATTTACAGGTAATGTAATTTTAAAATTATCTGAAGGAGTTGCTACATCTATGGTTAATATGATAAAAGATATATTTAAAAAAAATATATTTACTAAATTATCAGCTCTCTTAGTTAAATCTGGATTAATAGATATGAAAAATAAGTTAGATTATTCAGAGTTTGGAGGAGCACCTTTGTTAGGAGTAAAAAAACTAGTTGTTAAAGCTCATGGAAGTTCTAATGCTAAAGCATTCAAAAATGCAGTTTTATATGCAGAAAAGGCATTAAAAAATGATATTGTAGAAAAAATTAAAAAGAACTTATAGGAGTGAGATAATTGGACAATTTAAAAAATGTAGGAGTTATTGGTACAGGTAGTTTTCTGCCTGAAAATATTATTACAAATCATGATTTAGAAAAACAAGTAGATACAAGTGATGAATGGATTGTAAGTAGAACTGGTATTAAAGAAAGACGATTCGTAAAAAAGGATGTTTCTACATCTGATTTAGCCTATAAAGCAGGTAAAAAAGCAATTGAAGCTGCTAATTTAAATCCTGAAGATATTGATTTAATAATAGTAGCAACAATGACACCTGATATGATTATGCCATCGACTGCATGTATTGTTCAAGATAAATTAGAAGCTAAAAATGCTGCAGCATTCGATGTTTCAGCTGCATGTTCAGGCTTTTTATATGGCTTAACAATAGGAAATCAAATGATAAATTCTGGATTATATGAAAATGTTTTACTTATTGGCGCAGAAGTTATGTCAAAAGTTTTAGATATGGATGATAGAAATACATGTGTTTTATTTGGAGATGGAGCAGGGGCAGTTGTATTAGGCGAAGTTGATAAGGATAAAGGTATTTTATCAACAGAATTAGGAGCAGATGGGACTGGTTCTGATTACCTAGGTATACCTGCTGGTGGTACTAAACATCCAGCTACTCATAAAACAGTTGATGATAGAATGCATTATTTAAAAATGGCTGGTAAAGGAGTTTTTAAATTTGCAGTAAGAGCTATGGGGAATTCTTCTTTAGAAGCTGTAAAAAAAGCAGACTTAGAATTAGAAGATATTGATTATATGGTTCCACATCAAGCAAATATAAGAATTATTCAATCAGCTGCTAAGAGAATGAATCTTTCAATGGATAAAGTAAAAGTAAATTTAGAAAAATATGGAAATGTATCAGCAGGTTCTATACCAATTGCTTTAGATGAAGCAGTAAGAAATAATGAAATAAATGATGGAGATAATGTAGTTTTAGTCGGTTTTGGTGGCGGACTTACATGGGGATCTTGTTTAATTAAGTGGTAAGGAGGAAAAATGCAAAAGACAGTTTTTGTTTTCCCAGGCCAAGGCGCACAATACTTAGGTATGGGAAAAGATTTATATGAAAAATATGATGTAGTAAAAGATGTATTTAAAATGGCTTCAGATGCTTTAGACCAAGATATGAAAAAGTTAATATTTAATAGTTCTGAAAAAGAACTAGAATTAACTGAAAATACTCAGCCAGCAGTATTAACTGTTTCAATAGCTATTATGAAGGTTTTAAAAGAAGAAGGTATAAATCCAGATGCAGTAGCTGGTTTAAGTTTAGGAGAATACGCTGCATTAGTTACAGCAGGGATTTTAGATTTTAAAGAAGCTGTTAAGATTGTTAGAAAAAGAGGACAGTTTATGCAAAATGAAGTACCAGTTGGAGTAGGTGCTATGTCTGCTATATTAGCTTTAGATAAAGATTCAATTAAGGAAGCTTGTAAACAGGCAAGTGATTTAGGAGTTTGTGAAGTAGCAAATTATAATTGCCCTGGTCAAATAGTTATTGCTGGTAAAAAGGAAGCTGTTGAAAAAGCTAATGAAATTTGTTTAGAAAAAGGAGCTAAAAAAGCAATTTTACTTCCGGTATCTGCACCATTTCATACTTCAATGTTAAAAGGTGCTGGTAAAAAATTAGAAAATATTTTAAAAGATATTAATTTAAAACAAGGAGAAATTCCTGTCGTTGCAAATTATAACGCTGAATTTGTTAATTCAAAAGACGAAGTGAAAGATTTATTAGTAAAACAAGTAAGTAATCCAGTTTTATGGCAAGATACTATTGAAAAACTTATTGATAAAGGATATAATACATTTATAGAGGCTGGTCCTGGGAAATCACTTTCGAAATTTATTAAAAGAGTTTCTAGAAAAGTTAATATTTTAAGTGTTGAAAATGAAAAGACTTTGAAAAGAACATTAAAGAAGGTGAAATAATGAGTAAGTTAGCTGTTATTACAGGTGGTTCTAGAGGAATTGGTAAAGCTATTGCTAAAAAGTTAGCAAAAGAAGATTATAATTTAGTTATTAATTATAATTCTAGTGAAGATAGAGCTTTGGAAGTTAAAAAGGATTTAGAAGAAAAATTTAATATTGAAGTTCAAGTTATTCAGTGTGATGTTTCTGATTATAAACAAGTTAGAAAAATGTATAAAAAAATAAAGAAATCTAGTGATTCTATAGACATTTTAATTAATAATGCAGGTATTACTAAAGATAACTTGATTTTAAGAATGAAAGAAAAAGAATTTGATCAAGTTATAGATATTAATTTAAAAGGTACATTTAATTGTTGTAAAATTTTTGGAAAGCATATGCTTAAACAAAGAAGTGGTAAGATAGTAAATATAGCATCTATTGTTGGTATTATGGGAAATCCAGGTCAATCAAATTATGCAGCTTCAAAAGCTGGAGTAATTGGTCTTACAAAATCATTAGCAAAAGAGTTTTCATCTAGAAGTATAAATGTTAATGCAGTAGCTCCTGGATTTATTAAAAGTGATATGACAGATAAATTAGATGAAAAAACAATAAATCATTATAAGGAAAATATTCCTTTAGGAGATTTAGGTAAGCCTGAAGATGTTGCTAAAGTTGTAAATTTCTTGTGTTCTGATCAATCAGATTATATTACAGGACAAGTTATAAATGTTGATGGTGGATTATTAATTTAATCTATTAATATATAAATAAGAGCAAAAAATAAAACTAAAATTAAAAAGAAAGGTGATTAAAAATGTTTGAACAAATTAAAGAATTAATTATTGAAGAGTTAATGTTAGATGAGGATACTGAGATTACTGAATCAACTTCATTAATGAATGATTTAGAAGCAGATTCATTAGATGCTGTTGAAATTATTATGGCATTAGAAGATGAATTTGAAATTGAAATTCCTGATGAAGATGCTGAAAACTTTGATAATATTGGAGATATCGTAAAATACGTAGAAGAAAATAAGTAATTTAAAAAGAAGAGTTTTCTCTTCTTTTTTTTAAGGAGGATATATGAGTAGACGAGTAGTTGTTACTGGATTAGGTGTTGTTTCACCAATAGGTAATAGTATTGATCAATTTTGGGATTCATTAAAAGATGGGAAATCTGGGATTGATAAAATAGAAAATTTTGATGCAAGTGAATATAAAACACAAATTGCTGGAGAAGTAAAAGATTTTGATTTTTCAGAGTATTTAACGCGTAAAGATGCAAAAAGAATGGATAAATTTTCTCAATTTGCAGTTGTTGCAGCAGGAAATGCTTTAAAAGATTCTGAAATTGATATGGATTCTGTAGATTTAGAAAAATTTGGTACAATTTTAGGATGTGGAATAGGTGGTATTGATACATTAGAAAAACAACATAAAAGATTGTTAAAAAGAGGGCCAAATAGAGTTAGTCCTTTCTTAATACCGATGATGATTTCTAATATGGCTTCTGGACATGTATCAATGAATTTTGGTCTTAAAGGTCCAAATACAACAGTAGTTACAGCTTGTGCTTCTGCTACTAATGCAATTGGAGATGCATATCATGTTATTAAACGCGGAGATGCTGACTTTATGTTATCAGGTGGAACAGAAGCATCTATTACTCCAATTGGTATGTCAGGATTTTGTACTATGAAAGCAATGAGTACAAGAAATGATGAGCCAAAAAAAGCTTCTCGTCCTTTTGATAAAGATAGAGATGGTTTTGTTATGGCTGAAGGTTCAGGAATTTTAGTATTAGAAGAATATGAACATGCTAAAAAAAGAAATGCTAAAATATATGGAGAAGTTGTTGGATTTGGTTATACATCAGATGCTCATCATATTACTGCACCAGCTCCAGGTGGTAAAGGGGCTGCTAGAAGTATGAAAATGGCAATTGATAATGCTAATATTAAACCAAGTGATATTGATTATATTAATGCACATGGAACTTCAACTCCATTAAATGATAAATTTGAAACGATGGCTATTAAATCTGTTTTTGAAGATCACGCTTATAATTTATCAGTAAACTCGACTAAATCAATTACAGGACATTTACTAGGTGCTTCTGGTGCAATTGAATCTATTGCAACATGTTTACAGATGAAACATTCTTATATTCATAAAACTTTAAATCACGAAAACCCAGGTGAAGATTTAGATTTAGATTATGTTCCAAATGGTAAAGAAAAAGAGATATCTTATGCTTTATCAAATTCTTTAGGATTTGGTGGACATAATGCTACATTAATATTAAAGAAGCTATAATTATAAAAAATAATATTTAGGCTTAAAATTCTTTAATGAATTTTAGGTCTTTTTTTATTTT
>JBNJDJ010000076.1:0-8109 GCA_051744845.1 Bacillota bacterium | reverse complement strand
GAAAAATATTCTGATAGAATATCTTCTAGAGTCTTTGGTAATTATAAAATTTTAAAGTTTTATGGCCCAGACTTAAGATGGGAAGTTTGAATTAAAAAAAGCCTACTTATAGATTTTATCTATAGTAGGCATTTTTATTTAAAATATATTTTTATTTCTAACAATTGTTTGTTTTCTCTTTGGTCCTATAGAAACAATATCTACAGGTAGACCAGTTAATTTTTCAATTCTTTCAACATATTTTTTAGCATTTTTAGGTAAATCATCATATTTTTCTACCTTCGTAATATCTTCATCCCAGCCATCTAGAGTTTCATAAACAGGTTTGCATTCTTTTAGAACTTCTAAACTAGCAGGATAATCTGTTATAATTTCTCCATTATAGTCATAACCAGTACATATTTTTAATTCATCTAATCCAGAAAGAACATCTAAAAGCATTAAAGAAATACTTGTCATTCCATTAATTCTTTTTGAGTAATTAACTAAAACTGTATCTAACCAACCACATCTTCTAGGACGTCCAGTAGTAGTTCCAAATTCATTACCAGCCACTCTTATTTTTTCACCAATATCTCCGTGAAGTTCTGTAACAAAAGGACCTTTACCTACTCTAGTTGTATAAGCTTTTACAATACCTAAAACAGATTCAATTTTATTTGGTCCTATACCTGAACCTACTGGAAAACCTCCAGCTGTAGGATGAGAAGAAGTTACATAAGGATATGTGCCTAAATCAATATCTAAAAGAGAACCTTGCGCTCCTTCAAATAAAACTTTTTTATCCTTTTTACAAGCATCATTTACAACTACAGTTGTATCAGCAACAAACTTTTTAATTTTTTTACTGTATTCTTTGTATTCATCAAATATTTTTTCGAAATCTAATAGCTCTGAATTATAAATTTCTTTTATAATTTTATTTTTCTTTTCTACTTGTTTTTTTAATTTTTTCTTAAAAATATCTAAATGTATTAAATCACAAACTCTTATACCACTTCTTTCTACTTTATCCATATAACACGGACCAATACCTTTTTTCGTAGTTCCTATTTTATCTTTTCCTTTAGCCTCTTCTGATAAAGCATCTAAAGTTTTATGGTACGGAAGTACTACGTGAGCTCTTTTAGAAATTTTAATCTTACTTACATCTATATCTGCTTCTCTTAAAGAAGTAATTTCTTCTAAAAATCCTTTCGGATCAAAAACTACTCCGTTACCTATAACATTAATAGTATCTTTATATAAAATACCAGACGGAATTAAATGAAGAGCATATTTTTTATCTTCAACAACTACAGTATGACCTGCGTTATTACCACCTTGTCCTCTTACAACAACATTAGCTTTTTTTGATAAATAATCTATTACTTTTCCTTTTCCTTCATCGCCCCATTGCGAACCAACGATTACCAAAGTTGACATATACTTCTCCTCTCTATAATGAAAAAAATTGTCTATTTGAATTAAAATAAATCTTAACAATACAAATTTATACTATCAGATATTTCATTTTTAGTCAACAGAAAACGAATAAAAAGAACGAAATGAATGTTTATGTTCGATTTATTTTCATAATATAATATTTTGTATAAATTTTATTATTTTTAATCTTAAAATAATCAAAGGCTTTATATCTATTTTCTTCCAAAAGTAATTGTTGTTCTTCATAAACAATTTCTTTTACATCATATATTTTAAAACCAACCTTTTTATAACAACTAATTGCTCTTGTATTAAAAGAAGCTACCTTTAAATAAATACTTTTCATAAAATATTTTTCAAAAACTATGTCTAAAAATTTTTCTAAAGCTTTTTGACCAATCCCTTGATTAGTATAATTAGGATCTAAAGCTATTCCTAACCAAGCTTTTCTAAAAAACCAATTTATTCGTTTAAAAGTAATATATCCAACTAATAAATCATCTTTAAATATTCCAAATAATTTTTTTCTTAAAAATTTTTTTTTAGAATAATACCACATTCTACATTCTGGCTTTGTATTATAAGTGAAATTATAATGTAGTAGCCTTACATCTTTATTTTCCCCCCATCTTAACATTTGGTAAGTATCTTTAGGTTTCATAAGTCTAACTTTAACCATACATACTTCCTTGTTGCTGTTCATGACTTAAATCTGCAAATTTTGTATAAGGAGCTAACCAAGCTAATTCTACAGTACCTGTTTCTCCATTTCTTTGCTTTGCTATAATTAGTTCTCCAATGCCTTGACTTTCTGTCTCAGGGTTATAATATTCATCTCTATATAAAAACATAACTATATCAGCATCTTGCTCAATAGCTCCTGAATCTCTTAAATCTGAAAGTATAGGTCTATGATCAGCTCTTTGTTCAGGTGCTCTTGAAAGCTGAGATAATGCAATTAATGGACATTCCATTTCCCTAGCTATAGCTTTAAGTCCTCTAGAAATTTTTGAAATCTCTTGCTGACGACTTTCGCCTCCATCTACACTACTCATAAGTTGTAAATAATCTATCATAATCAAATCTATACCGTGTTCCATTTTAAGTCTTCTAGCTTTTGCTCTAACTTCCATTAAATTTATCCCAGGTGTATCATCTATAAAAATTTCAGCCTCAGCTAATTTAGCAGATGCTTTAGATAAAGATATCCAATCGTCTTCATTTAATCTACCATCTCTAATATCTCCTACTTTGATCAAAGCTTCTGTAGCTAACATACGCTGAACTAGTTGTTCTTTAGCCATCTCTAGACTGAAAATTGCTACTTTAGCATCACTATTTATAGCTGCATTTTGACACATATTTATAGCTAATGATGTCTTACCCATAGAAGGTCTAGCAGCAACTAAAATTAAATCAGAATCTTGCAAACCAGAAGTTTTATCATCTATTAAAGAAAAACCTGTTGAAAGCCCTGTTATATCACCAGTCGATTCTGCTAATTTTTCTATTTGGTCATAAGTATCTTCTAAAATACTATCAATTTTTGAAAAACCTTCTCTACTCTTTTTTTGAGAAATATCGAAAATATTTTTTTCAGCTATTTCTAATAACTGATTTGCATTTTCAGAATTATATCCTTTAGTAACAATATCACTCGAGGCTTTAATTAATTTTCTTAAAATAGACTTTTCTTCAATAACTTTTGTATAATGAAGAGCGTTAGTAACTAATGCTCCAGCATCAGTTAATTTTGATAAATAATTAAGTCCACCAATTTCACTTAAAAGATTTAAACTTTCAAGCTTAGATTTTAAAAGTAAAGTATCAATAGTTTCATTTGCTCGATACATATCGATTATAACATCATAAAGTATTTGATGACTTTTTTTATAAAAGTCTTTAGCTTTTAAAAATTCAGATGCTGTTGTTATTGCATCGATATCTAAAATCATTGCCCCTAGTAAGGACTCTTCTACATCGATTGCATGAGGTAATGATTTTTTCATATTATTCATTTTATCACCTTTCAATCATTTTTAAAAAAAAATATCGACAAAAATTTGTCGATACTTTAAAACTTATTTTTGCTCAACATTTACTTCTAATTGTGCGCTAATATCTTTAAATAATTTAACTTTAACATTTGTAGTACCTAAGTCCTTGATGTTTTCCATAACAAAATCTTTTTTATCTAATTCAAGTTTATGTTGACTTTTTAATTCATCTCTAACTTGATCTTTTGTTACAGATCCAAATAATTTCCCGTCTCCAGCTTTCATCTTTATTGTTACTGTTAAATCTTCTATTTTTTCTTTTAAAGCCTTAGCTTCTTGTTCATTTTCTCTTCTAGCTTCTTTCTTAGCTTTCATTCTATGTCTATGCTGCTTTATATTACCTTCAGTAGCCTTTTTAGCCATTTGCTTTCTAAATAAGTAATTATTAGCATACCCCTTTGCAACATCTACAATCTCTCCAGCTTTACCTGTACCTTTAACGTCTTCTGTTAAAATAACTTTCATTATTCTTCCTCCTTGTTCATATAATTATCAATACCTTCTATTAATTTATTTTTTACTTCATCAATGGACATTTCAACAAATTGAGCACCAGCTACAGTCATATGACCACCGCCACCTAATTTTTCTAAAATAAGCTGTACACTTATTTTACCAAGAGAACGTCCAGAAATAAAGGTTTCTTCATTTTCTTTTTTACCAATTACAAAAGAGGCTTCAATCCCTTTAATTTTTAATAATTCATCAGCTCCTTGAGCTGCTAAAATCGAAGGATTTTTATCTCCAATATCTTCAGGTAAAATACTAATAGCTACTTCATCATGAAAAATTTCAGCTTTGTTAACTACACTAGATTTATTAATATAATTAGCTAAATCATCTTGAAATAATTGCTTTATCTCCACTGTATCAGCTCCATACCTTCTTAAAAAAGATGCAGCTTCAAATGTTCTAACACCTGTTTTAAATGAAAAACTCTTTGTATCAACATAAATACCAGCAAGTAAAGCTTCAGCTTCAATTTTTTCAATTCTAACCTCATCATTTAAATATTGTAACATTTCTGTGACTAATTCACAAGTAGAAGAAGCATATGGCTCTTGGTAAGTAAGAAGTGGATCTTCAATAAACTCTGTACCTCTTCTATGATGGTCAACTAATACTTTACGATTAACTTTTTTTAACAATTGCGGATTTTCTGTAAATGAAGGCCTGTGAGTATCAACTATAACTAAAAGAGTATTTTCTTTTATTAACTCATTAGCTTCTTCATTATTTATAAATTTATAATCTTCATTTGATTTAAATCTTTGGTGTATTTCTTCTATTCCTTCGCTTTCTTCATTTAAAAGAATATAAGCTTTTAATCCTCTATCTATAATACCTCTATACATACCTATAGCTGCTCCATAACAGTCCATATCAGGATTTTTATGTCCCATTATAATTACATTAGAACTTTCATCAATTATAGGTATAAAACCATGTGATATTATACGGGCTTTAACTCTATTTTTTTTCTCAACAACTTTAGATTTACCACCGTAAAATTCATATTCATCATTTTTATAAACCGATACTTGATCGCCACCTCTTGCTAAAGAAAGTTCTAAAGCAGCATTAGCAGATTTCCCCAACTCTAAAAAGTCTTTTCCTTGAGTAGCTACACCCATACTCAGCGTTGGATTAATAGAACCATCTTGATTTATATCGCGTATTTTATCTAAAATACTAAACTTTTTTGCTTCTAAATTATTTAAATATTTTTTTTCAAAAATAACAAAATATTTATCAGTCTGTATTCTTTGAATAAAACCATTTATTCTTGAAGCCCATAGATTTATCTCTTTTTGTATAGAACTAACTATAACAGGTTTTTCTACACTATTAATATCTTTAATAACTTCATCATAATTATCTATTTGAATGGCAGCTATAATAGGACTTTTATCTTCCAGTAGTACTTCTAAATTTCTCTTTTCCGAAATATCTATCCAATAAAGCATTACAATATAGTCTATACCATCATCTTTAGAATTATTTAATCTAACAATATTATTATAAACTTTAAAATGTTTTCCATTTTTCTTAACAACTATTTCTTCTTCATTATTATAAATGAAATCATCTATATTAATTTCAGTAACAATATTTTCAATATTCTCATCTATTATATTTTCTTTATCAACCATATCCGTAAATTTTGAATTATACCATTTAATATTACCATCAAAATCAATTAAAGTAAGTGGAAAAGGTAAATTTAAAATAGCATATTTGGCAGCTGAATCAATATCACTAGATAAAGATTCTATATAATTTTGCCAACGTCTATCTCTTTTTTTATTTAACTTCCAATTATAAAACAAAAGATAACCTAATAATATCAATCCGAAGCCGGCAATTATAGGTTCATACAAAAATAATAAAAAGTCAAAAAAACCAATTATCCAAAAATATATTTTATTATCAGATTTAAAAATCTTTTTACCATCCATAAAATCACTCACTTTTATTTTTTCTAAAATTAAAGATCATATCAAGCCATCCTGCAATTGCTAATAAAAACATACCTTGAAAAATAATTAAAACAAATAAAATTATTCCTTTTAAAATCTTATTTGTATTAAATCTATCTAACCAGTAAAAAAGCAAAGCAGCTCCTTGAATAGAAAACAAGTATATTATTATCAGTATAACATTTATTGATATAGAATCAAAATCAACAATCATTAATTTTGATGAAATATATGATAAAACAAGAATAAATGACATTCCATAAATAAAATGTCTCGGTAAAGAAAAATTCTTAAATGGATTGATCTTTATAACTTCTTTATCCATTCTTTTATAAATATATCTATTTAAAAAATAAATGATAGATGCATTCATCACACTAATAAAAACTAGAATAAATGGAATGATTTCTTGCATTTGATTAACAACATTCTCAAAATCAATATTCATAGATTGTAAAAATTGTTCATTTTCAATTAAAGATTGACCACCATCAATACTTTGAGCAAACATATTAGTAATATCAATATTATAAAAAACACTTAATGATAAGAAAAATATGATAAAACTAAGTAATGTTGTCCCTGATAAAATCCCTTGTGATGAAAATGGATCCTTTTTATTATCATATACATATTTTAATGCTATAGAATTTAATATTCCATAACTAAACACTAATATAATTATAGGTACCATTTGAAAAATTAAATAAACAATCATTAATGTAATAATAAAAGATATAAATATTTCGTTAAAAGATAATTTGTTATCTAAATTGATTAAAACTATCGGTAACATTATAAATAATAAAGGAAAAAATATTCCAAGTAAAATTACCGCAGTTAATATCAATGTTCCAATTATTATATTTTTATAATTCATTTTTTCACCAAATCCTTTATCCTATAATATCATATTTAATGAATTAAAAAAAGGAGCGAATTGCTTCACTCCGTATATATTAATTACTTAACATATGGTAATAGCGCAATTTTTCTAGCTCTTTTAACTGCTCTAGCAATTTGTCTTTGATGCTTTGCACAATTACCAGTTGCTCTTCTAGGTAAAATTTTACCTTTGTCGCTAATATATCTTTTTAAATTTCTTACGTCTCTATAATTAATTGTAGCATTTTCACCTTTGCAAAGGTAACATTTTTTTCTTCTCGGTCTATAAGCCATAATTATCTCTCCTTCCTAAAATGGTATATCGTCATCTTCTTCAACAGATTTAAAATCATCTGGGTCAATATCATCATTAGATTTATTTTGAGAAGATGAATTTTTTTGATCATTACCCCATTCTAAAAATTCTACACGATAAGCATTTACGTCTGTGTAATAATTTGTTTTACCAGAATCATCTTTCGACGTCGATGTCCTAATCGAACCATTAACTGCTACTAATCTTCCTTTTGCTAAATAATTAGCACAATTTTCAGCTTGCTTTCCCCATACGACAATTCTTATAAAATCTGCTGTAGGTTTACCTTGCTGTTCTAATTCTTGTTTCTTACTTTTAGATAGACCTCTATCTACGGCTAAAGTAAAGTTAGCAACTGCTGTACCGCTTCCTGGGATGTATTTTAATTCAGGGTCTCTAGTTAATCTACCTATTAAACTTACATTATTCATAAGTCCCCCTTACTATTGATCAACTTTAACAATCATATCTCTAATAACATCTTCATTTAACTTCATTTTTTTCTTAATTACATTATTTGATGATCCATCTGATTTAAATCTTACAATTGAGTAATAACCTTGCTTATTATTTTTAATTTCATAAGCTAATCTTCTTTTACCCATATCGTGAGTATCAACGATAGAACCATTCTCAGAAATTGTTTGACGTAAATTTTCTAAAATTTCTTCTCTTCTACCTTCTTCAATTGTTGGTTTAACAATATAAATTATTTCGTATAACTTCATCTCTTACACCTCCCTATGGTCAAAACTTATTGGCCCTATATCTATTATAGAGCAGAGAGCATTTAATGCTTCAACAAAAATTATATCACTTTTTTTATAAAAGTCAAGAAATTTTAAAAGCTTATTATTCAAAAAATCATTTTTAATTAATACAATAAATGTTAAAATTATTATAAACACTTTTCTAATCTTTTCTTATTATTTTTAATAACTCAAAG
>JBNJDJ010000075.1:0-8274 GCA_051744845.1 Bacillota bacterium | reverse complement strand
CATATCTTTAGTATCATAATTTTTTGCATCATATTCTCTTCCTACAATAAAATTGTCATTATATCTTAGTCTTTTAAATGTATCGTTAGTTACTAATATTAAAATCAAATCACCAGGTTTAAAAATAAAATCATCGAGTTCATTTCTAGTTAATTCTTTACCTCTTCTAATAGCTAAAACATTACAATTATATTTTTTCAAAAAATTCATTTCATGGAGTGTTTTCCCAATTAAAGATGAATTATTAGGTATAACAGCCTCTACCATCTTTTCACCTTTCTCTTTTTGTTCAATAGCATCGTCATTAATAACTAATTCTGACATCATTTTTATACCAGATTTCTTAACAAGCTTAAATAATATTTTATGACTAGCTCTAATAATTAAAAAATCATCTGGTCTTATCATCTTAGAATCTAAAGGTTGCATAAATTCTTCATCATCTCTAATTAATTTAATGATATCAAAATCTAGTTTTTCATATTCTTCTTGTACTGATTTAACTGTTTGATTAACAAATTCACAATCTTTTTTAATTAAAACTTTTGTTAAATAATTTTGCATATGATATTCATCAGTTAAATCATTTTGTCTTTTCATTCTATCAGGAATTAATTTAGAACCTATTGTCATTAAATAAATAATCCCTATTGCTAAACAAATAACTCCTAGAATAGTAAATTCAAACATTTTATAACTTCTACCTAATTGTCTTGTCAATACTTGATTAGCTAATAAATTAGTTGAAGTACCTATAAGAGTTATTGTACCACCTAACATAGCTGAATAAGAAAGTGGCATTAATAACTTTGACATAGAAATTTTAGATTTTTTAGCTAAATCTTTAACCATTGGAATTAATGCAGCAACTACAGGAGTATTATTTATAAAGCCAGCAAAAGATCCTGTAAGTAAAGAAATTATAAATACTTGTTTATTTTCTTTTTTTCCAACAATAAAAGATATCTTATCACCTAATAGTTGAATTAAACCTGACTTTTGCATTCCTGCTGAAAAAACAAACATAGACATAATTGTTATATTAGCACCATTAGAAAAACCAGATAATGCTTGTTCAATATTCATATTACTCAAATTGCTAAATATTATTAAAATAATTGGAACAGTAATCGTTATAAAACTTATAGGTATTGGCTCTAATATTAATAAAAACATCAAAGTTAAAACTATCATTATTATAAATAAAATTGGAAATGTTAATCCATTTTCAAATGTAAATGATAGATCGATAAATTTTAATTGATAATTAAAATAAACAAACATCAAAGTTAAACTAACAAACAATAAAAATTTTACAATTTTATCCTTCATAATCATCACTCCATATTTATTTTTTACCATAATTTATTTATAATAATCTAATTATTTATTTTATTTATCAAATTTGTTTACATTTCGTTAAAATAGAAATATAATATTATTATAAACAAATTTTAGTTTAAAATCAAAGGAGGTATTTTGAAAAAAATCAAAGATGATTTTTTTAGTGGACTTTCTACTGCTACAATTGCCTTACCTCAAAATATGGCTTATGCTTTAATTTTAGGCATAAACCCAATATATGGAATTTATGCTTCAGTATTTTCAATGATTATAGCTACAATTACAAATAAATCAAAAGTGACTATAGTTGGACCTACTAATATGATGGCTGTTGCATTAGCTACTAGTTTAAGTAATTTTAAAGGTGATGGTTATTTAGAACTTATTTTCCTTACAACTTTTTTAATTGGTATATTTCAAATTTTATTAGTCTATTTAAACTTAACTTCTTTAATTAGTTATGTAGCCCATCCTGTTGTTGTTGCGTTATCAAATGGTGCTGCTATACTTATAATAATTAGCCAATTAAAAAACTTAGTTGGATTTGATATTACTGGTTTTAATGTTTTACTGAAAATAAAAAACTTTTTACTAAATACTCAAAAAATAAATTTCCAAAGTTTAATAATCGGAATCATTACCATAATGACTATATTTTTAATTAACAAATTAAAACCTAAATATCCTAAATATTTATTAGCTGTTATTATAATAAGTTCTTTAACTTATTTTACTGGATTTTATAAACAGATTGATATAGTAGGAAATATACCTAAAAAAATGATTGATTTTAGTATACATGAATTTAATTTAAAAACACTTAATTTAGTATATACTAAAGCATTCTCTATCGCTTTATTAGGTTTAATACAAACTATGGCAGTTTTACAAGCTGTTGGTTTAAAAACAAAAGAAAAAATTGACTTTGATAAAGAATTTAAAAGTCAGGGAATAATAAATTTAGTTATTTCATTTTTAAGCGGATTTGCAATATCAACATCTTTTTCTAATACTTTTGCAAATTTAAGCGCTGGTGCTAAATCTAAATTATCACAACTGTTTTGTGCTTTATCTATTATATTATTTGTAATATTTCTAAGACCATTTATTATTTATATACCTAATTCCGTTTTAGCAGGTTTAGTTATTTCTGCAGCAATTGAAATATTAAATTTTAAGGAAGTCTTTAATAGTTTGAAAACTACAAAAGGTGACGCAATAATTTTTCTTGCTACCTTTTCTGCCACAATTCTTTTACCAAATTTAGATCAAGCTATTTATTTAGGTGTTTTAGTATCATTAGCAGTTGTAATAAAAACTTCTCAAGAAGCTAATATTGATTTTTTAAAATATAGTACAGATGCTAAAAATAAAGATTTTAAGCTTAGTTATATGAAAAAAATTAAAGATTTTAAGAGTGAAAAACACGAGCTTAGAATAATAAACTTAAAAGGAATAATTCATTTTAGTGCTGCTGATAATTTAAATCAAAAATTCAATAAAATATTTGAACCTAAAACTGATTTTATTATAAGAATGAGAAATGTTACTAGAATTGATATAACTGTTATCAAAGTATTAAAAGATTTTATACAGAAAGTTAAAAAAAATGATGGTAATGTGATGTTAACTGGTGTTAATAATAAAGTTTATAATATTTTGGAAAAAAATGGGATTATTGAAGAAATTGGTAACGAAAATATTTACACTCAACAAAAAGAATATTTTGCATCTACAAATGAAGCAATAAATAAAAATACTGAAAATAATTAGTTTTATTTTAAAAACTAATATGATACAATCTTCTAGAGGTGATTTTTTGAAAAAATTCATTTTACTAATTGTAATTATAATTAATCTAATCTATCCCTCTTTTGGACAAGATTATAGAATTTCTAAAGACAATATTAATGCTACATCAAGTATTTTAATTGAGGCAAATACAGGACAAATTCTTTTTGATAAAAATATTCATAAAAAATTAAATCCAGCTAGTACTACTAAACTACTAACTGCACTTTTAATAGTCAAAGATTGTAATTTAGAAGATATTATAACTGTAGATAAAGATTCTCCTTTTACTAAAGGTAGCAGAATATATATTGAACAAGGAGAAAGATTAACTGTAAGGCAAATGTTAAATGCTTTATTAATTGAATCTGCAAATGATGTTGCTTTAAGTTTAGCTAAACACCACTCAGGTTCAGTAAAAAAATTTACTAAAGAAATGAATGATTATGCCAAAAGTTTAGGAGCATTAAATTCTAATTTTGTTAATCCTAATGGCTTACATAATGAAAATCATTATTCTACAGCATTTGATTTATCTTTAATTGCAAAACAAGCTTATAAAAATGATACTATTAGATCAATTGTAAAAAAAGTAAGGTATAGTATTCCACCTACTAATAAAGTGGATGAAACTAGATATTTACACACCTCTAATAAATTTTTATATAGTCAAAGTAATAATTATTTATTAAATTATAGAGGAGAAAAAATATTTGCTAAATCAGATATAATAAATGGAATGAAGACAGGTTATACTCCTGAAGCTGGTAATTGTTTAATTGCTTCAGCAAAAACTAAAAACAAAGAATTAATTTCAGTCGTTTTAAATTCACAAGGCAGAAATCTTTATATAGATTCAAAAAAACTATTAGATTATGGTTTTAATGAATTCCAATTAAAACATTATTATAATAAAAATGATGTTATTAAAGAAATTCAACTTAATAATTTTAAAAAATCTAAAATTAAAGCAATAACTAATAACTCTGTTGAAATATATTTGCCTAAGAATTATAATATTACTAATCTTTCTACTGAAATTATTATTAATAAAATTAATCTACCTATCAATGCTAATGAAAAAATCGGAAGTTTCAATATATATTATAAAGATAATCTTCTTACCCAAGTTGATTTAATATCTAATATAAAAGTAAATAATAACGTCTTATTAACTAAAAAAACAACTTATTTTGATAAAGAAAAAAATGAGTTTGACTTTAAATTAATTTTAAATATATTTCTAAAATTAATTATTTCATTTATAATATGGCGTACTCTTATAACATTTATAAGAATAAGATTAGAAAAAATTTAATTAAAAAATCCAAATCAATCCTTTTAAGGATATAATTTGGATTTTTTTATTTAAATTACATCTTGTTCATCAAAATTAAATCCAACTTCTTTACCTTCTGGTAATTCTTTTACAGGTTCACCGTTTTCACCTATATATCTTCTACCAATTCCAGTAATAGCAGCTCCAAGCATAATAAGTACTAAGAACCAACCGTGGAAAACATAAGGCCAAACTTCAGTAGTTGGAATTGCTTGAACAAATTCATATTCCTCAGTTAAATTTGTTAAAACATTAGCACCTAAAAGTACAGCTCCACTCCATGGAAAAATATATCCTAATGCTGAAGTAGTTGCATCTAGTAAATTTGCTCTTCTATAAGGATGAATATGGAATGCTTCTCCAACTTCTCTTACAAAAGGAGCAGCAGCAATCTCAGCAGCTGTATTAACTGTTATAAATGCATTCAATCCTGCAATTAATGACCACATAGATAATTCTGCTTTAGAAACACTTTTATGAACAGTTTTTGCTAATTTTCTTTTCATAGCCTCCATAGTTCCACCGGCTTCTAAAATATATCCAGCAGCAACTATTAATAAAATCAATATGGCCATATTAGCATATCCAATGACTCCGTCAACTACAGCACCACTAACAACTCCTGCTTGAGAATCAATATTAACAATATCATTTAATGCTAATGAACCAGAAAATACTCCTAATACACTAGATAATAAAATTCCCCATGTTAAAGAAACAATTAAGTGATTCCCACTCATAGCTAAGTAAATAACTAAAGCAAAAGGAATTAAAAATAGTAATCCACTTGGATCAGCAGAATTAGTAATAAAATCTTTTGCTACTTGAGCTGAAATTCCTATATCTGATGTTGTATTTCCAAAAATATAAAATAATATCATAGCAGGTATAGCTGCACTAATAGAATATTTAAATCTTGATTTTACAACTCCTGGAACATCTGTATTTTGGGTAACAGCTGAAACTATAGTTGTATCAGAAATTGGTGCTAAATTATCACCAAAAGCAGCTCCACTTAATATTGCAGCAAATAAAACAATTGGATGAGCTCCCATAATGATTCCAGCTGGATACATTAAAGTAGTAAATGCTACTACCGTACCATAACCAGTTCCTACTGCACTAGCAAATAATGCTGCTAGTAAGAATGTAGCTATTATAAAAAATGGTCCCTTAACACTTAAAGCACCAGCAATCCACACTAGACCATTAACTAAGCCAGCAGATTGTAAAATTTCTGCAAAAGTTCCTGCAAAGAACCAAGCCAAAACAGCAACTACCCCTACTTTTTGACTCATTCCTTCAAAAATTGCTTCAGCGTAATCATCCCAATCATCTTTACATAAAAACATACCTAGAACAATACCAAATAAAGCTCCTATAATTAATCCTTTTGTATCTGCAGCTTTTCTGAAATAAGAAATATAAATTGCCCAGAAAACAAAGAATACCATAGGTACAGCAGCTCCAAAGCTACCCATTCTAAAATTCAGTTTTTTTTCTTTCAAAATTTCCCCCTTTTCAATTAAATAAAACTTAATAAATCCAATAAAATTAATCTGGATTGAATTATTCGTTCAATCCAATGTTAATTATAACATAATATTACAATTTTGTAAAATTTGATTTTTTTTTAAAATCATTGAAAATAAGTAAAATAACGTATATAATTAAATTAAATAATGAAAGGAATTATTATGAATTATGGAATAATATATTTTTCTAATACAAACAATTGTAAAAATTTTTCTGAAAAATTACAAAAAAAAATAAATGCAGATATTATTGAATTAATCCCTAAAAATAAAGTTAATTTAAATATTTTTCTAAAATATACCTTTTGCTCTTTTTTATCTGCATTCAATTATAAAACAAAACTAGAAAAAACTAAATTTGATTTATCAAAATATGATCATTTGATTATTGTAACTCCTACTTGGTTTGCTAAATTACCACCTTCATTCAATACTTTTTTTTATAATAATAAAATTAATTGTAATATAACTTTAGTAGTAAGTTGTTTTATTGAATATAATCATTTAATTAAAAATTTGAAAAATTATAAACTTAAAGGTAAAGGTAGAATATTATTTACACATACAATTTATGATAGAAATAAAAAATCTAAAATAAATACATCAAAAACAATTGAAAAAGAATTAAAAGAATTAGAACTTAAAGAAACTTCTGATAGTATACATAATGATTTAATATATGACTATTAAATCATTTATTATTTTTAGAATATGAATAAACATTAATAAGTCTAACGAACTTTATAAAAAATCCATCATTTTTAATAGGAAAAATAGGTTGTGAAAGATAAGTTTTTTCTGTTAATTTACTAAATATTCTTTTCAATTCTATTATAGAAATTATCAAAGCTAAAAATGAACCTATTGTAAATCCTAAACCATAATATTCATAAGATAAATTTCTAAAAATTAATGTGAAAATTGTATTAGAAGCAAAAAATATAATAGCTATAGATAATGCATTTTTTCTTTTTTCAAAATATAACAAAATTAAAATAATATGTAAAATAAATATATTAAATAGCGCTCCAAAAATTACATTTTTAAAAATATCTCTTATTAATACTGATAAATTTAACCATTCAAATATACTATTAGAAAATAAAAATATTGTTATACTTATTAATAATTGAAACTGAAAATTAAAAAATAATCTTTCATAAACTACTTCTTTTAATTCATCCTTAGCTACTTCTATTTTCTCTAAATTACTTTCTTTAGCCACAAAATTATAATATTTTTTATAATAATCATATAAATTTGTCTCAATATCTACTAAAAATAAAACAGTAGATGGGATTATAGTTAAATAAGCCAAAAATACTGCATTATCATATACAGGTGCAAATTTATAAGTTTGTATTATCTCTATACTAATATTACTTATCCACATGATTATATCATCTATCCATAGTCCTAATGTATAAAATAAACCTATAAAAAATAAACTAGGAACTATATTAAAATATCTAAAAAAATCTAGTCTTTTATTATTAGATTTTCTAAAAACACTTAAAAAAGAATAATTCAAAATTATAAATGTTATAGTTAAACCTATTAAATAAGCAAATAAAATATTAGTTTGATAAATATATATTGAAAAAGATATTGGATTATTTAATAAATATATAGATAATAAAATAGAAATAATACCGCCAAAAATATATGCCTTAGCTATAATTAAATAATTTTTTATACTACTTAAACTAACCATTAAAATCCAGATGTTTGATAAAATTATAAATAAGTAACTTCCCATGACTTTATAATATAAAGGTAATGGCTTGTTATAATAAAATACAACTGAAAAAATTAAGGCTAAAATAAAAATTATTCTTGATAAATCTAAAAAAGCTGGTTTTATTGATTTATAATCTTTACTAAATAAACAATCAGAATAATATCTTGTTATCATCATTTGCCAAGGTGCTGTTATTATTTGAGAAAAAACAAAAGTATATACAATTGTTCCTAAAAATACCTCTTGAGTTTCTATTGTTTTTAAATAGTAATTCATAACAAATAAAATAATATTTACAGTTATAACTGATGCAATCCATGGACCTGACGATACAATAGCAGAAAAAATATAAGCTTTTATTTGATTACTAATAGATTTTTCTTTAAATAATTCTTTTAACTGGAAACCTATACCTGCCATACTATCCTCCTAATTTATTATATACCTCTTTATAACTGTTAATAAATTTATTTTTACTATAAAATTTTTCAACTCTTTTTCTTCCATTTATACGAAACTTTTGA
>JBNJDJ010000074.1:0-8274 GCA_051744845.1 Bacillota bacterium | reverse complement strand
CATAATATTCATCTCCTTAAATTCTTCTCTTTTAACTTAATTAAATAATACTCTTGTTATTTGACAATTAAGTGACGAATATATGAAAGTTTATATTTAAAAAAAGTTTTTAATTGTTTTTTCTTAATTTTAATAAGATACTTTCAATTAAAAAGTCTAAAACATCAGGAAAAAATTCATTTCCAATATCTTTTTTATAAAGTTCTATATAAAATAGTGAATCAAAGGTAGCTAAAAGTGTTTTTAAATCAACTGATTTATTAATTTTGTTTTGTTCTTGCCACTTTATATAATATGGTCTAAATATATTATAAGTATTTTCAAATCTATTTTTTTTTCTTAATATTTCATATGACTCACGAAATTTATGGTGTATCTCTCTATCTAAAAACATTTTCAAAATAGGATCTGTTTTCATTATATCTAGGAAAGTTTTTAATACATTTTCCACAATATCAATTGGTTCGTCGTCATTATTAATTAATGAAGTCATTTTATTAAGCATTTTATTATGACGGTTTAAGTATATTTCTAAAAATATATCTGATTTAGAGTCAAAATAATTATAAAATGTTCCAGTTCCAATATTAGACTTTTTAGTTATTTCATTTACTTTAGTACTTTTGTATCCTTGTTTTATAAATAATTTCTTAGCAGAATTAAGTAAAATTTCTTCAGTATTATTTTGCATTTTTTTCCTTTCTGACTTTTACTTAAAAATAGTAGTAGTCTATATTTTATTATTAATTAATATTTTAAATAATTAGAA
Organism: Bacillota bacterium; assembly: GCA_051744845.1. GTDB lineage: Bacteria > Bacillota > Clostridia > Peptostreptococcales > Acidaminobacteraceae > JBNJDJ01. The sequence goes on along the minus strand of JBNJDJ010000074.1, from coordinate 7,505 downwards.
AAGATAAAATAAAAGATATTAATAAGGCTAATAAACTAGCTGATAATATATTTGAAGTGTTTTTCCACATTATTTTTTCGTTGTAATCTAAATAATTATGGACTTTAACACTTTCATCATTTTTAGATGACTTACTATTTTTTTCTTCTTTATCTGTTTTTAAAACATCAGGTGTCATATATGAAAGAAAATCTGATATAGAACCTACAAAGTTTCCTCCAGTTTTTCTTAAAGATTGTTTGAATCTATCTTTTGAATAAACAATCATATTAAAGAAACCTTTTTCTCTTATCCATTGGAATCCATAAATTATACTTATTATAAAAGAAATCGTAAATAGTGTATTTATAAAGCTGATGAAAAAATCATTGTTTCTGATATATAAAAAAATTGTTACTAATAAACTTATAGTAATTAAAATTGAGAAATATTTAATAATCTTTTTTAAATTTTTGATAATATCCTCCTTGACTAAAAAATTATCTTGTATTTTATAATATATCATCTATTTAAAATTAACTCAATACTTTTGAGTCAATATTAACAAATTGTAATATTAACAAGACAAAATTAAATAAATGAATAAGTATTAATTTTATTCATATTATATTAATAAGAATTAATATCGCCGTAAAACGTTACAATTTGAATATTTATTTACTATATAAATTCTAAAGTGTCTTGTATAAATTGAAAAGAAAAATATAAAGTGTTAATATGTAGTTAAGTTTTTAGAAGATTTATTAAATATTTATGTATGTATTTAGTGTATTTTCTGAAAATTTCAAATTATAAGTGATTATAGGGAGGAAACAATGAAGAAATTATTTACGATTTTATTAGTTATTTTATTAACATTCTCTTTGGTAGCGTGTGGAAGTAGCCAAAGTGAATCTAGTGATAACAATGAAAGTGAAAATGAGGAAGTTCAGACAAATGAGGAAGTTAAAACAATTAGTGGTAAAGAAGCAGTTGCGAATATACATGTAAGAAGAGCAATTGCAATGGCAATTGACAAGACTTTTATTACTGAAGAAATTCTTAATAATGGTTCTATACCTGCTGATTATTATATTCCTAAAAACTTCGTTTATAAAGATGGAGAAGATTTTAGAAAAGATAATCCAGAAGGATATCTTCATTATAACGTTGAAAAAGCACAAGAAGAATGGAAGATGGCTAAAGAAGAGTTAGATTTTGATGAAGTAGAAATTGAAATAATGAATTTTGACTCTGAAAGTTCAAGAAAAATTATGGAATATATTCAGGCGGAACTTGAGAAAAATTTACCTGGAGCTTCTATAGCTATTAATAAACAACCATTTAAGAATAAATTAAAATTAGCACAAGATAGAGACTTTGAAATTGACTTTGCAGGTTGGGGTCCAGACTATGTTGATCCGACAACATTTTTAGAGATTTTTAGAACTAATAGTGGTCATAATACTGGAGATTATAATAATGAAGAATTTACAAATATTGTAAATAGTGCTATGACAGGAGATTTAACAACAGATATAGATAAAAGATGGGAAGCTTTAAAAAAGGCAGAAAAAATTATGTTAGAAGAAGTTGCAATTATGCCTATATACCAAAAAGGTGGAGCAATAGTACAAAAACCATATGTAAGTGGTATTTATAAACAAGCTGTAGGTGGAGATTATATTTACAAATATGCTGATAGTCAAGAAATTGATGGAAAAAAAGTTTTAAGATTAATTGAAACTTCTGATACGCCTACAATGGATACAAATAAAGCTACAAACCAAGTGTCATTTATAAGAATGGCAAATGTTTTAGAAGGACTTTATACACCAGATAAAAAAGGAATAAAACCAGGTGTTGCAAAAGATTATGAAGTTAGTGAAGATGGAAAAACTTATACTTTTCACTTAAGAGAAGAAGCTAAATGGGAAAATGGAGATCAAGTTACTGCTCATGACTTTGAATATAGTTGGAAAAGACTTGTAAATCCTGATACAGGTGCAGAGTATGCTTATATAGCAAAAACTGCTGGTTTAGCTAATGCTGAAGCTATTACAAATGGAGAAATGGAAGTTGATAAACTAGGAGTTAAAGCTATTGATAATCAAACTTTAGAAGTTCAATTAGATACACCAGTACCATATTTTGTTGAATTAGTAGCTTATTTCCCACCATTTTTCCCAGTAAATGAGGATTTTGTTAATAAAGTTGGTGAAGATAAGTTTGGAAAAACAGCTGAAACTGTATTAGCAAATGGTCCATTTACATTAGATAAATGGGAATTAGGTTATGGAGATGAATTAGCTAAAAATGATACTTATTGGAATAAAGATATTGTTAAATTAGATAGAGTAACTTTCAGAATTGTTAAAGATAACAATACAGCAGTTAATTTATATGAAGGTGGAAAGGTAGATAGAGTTGGATTATCTTCTGAAAATGTAAACAAATACCAAAATAGTCCAAACTTTTCAACACTTAAAAATCCAACAATGTTTTACTTACAATTTAATACTCAACAAAAATAAATTCATAAATATATAAATAAAAGCAGTCTCACTTTATGTGAGGCTGCTAAAAAAAGAGAGGTGTATAAATAAATGATAAAATATATAGGAGAAAGAGTTGTTTATAGTATAATTACGTTACTTTTAATTATTTCTATTACTTTTTTACTTTTACAATTTTTACCTGGTTCACCGTTTAACGATCAAAAATTACCAGATGCACAAAAAGAAATTTTAAATGAAAAATATGGGCTAAATGACCCTATTCCAGTAAAATATATGAGATATATGAGCAAGGTTATAAAAGGAGATTTTGGAAAATCATTTAACTATGATAATAAAGATGTTTTAGGTTTAATTACTTTAAGACTTCCTAAAACTATTGCAGTAGGAGTTCAAGCTCTTATATGGGGAGTATTATTAGGAATTGTTTTCGGAGCTGTTGCAGCTTTAAAACAAGGTGAAATAACCGATAATCTTGTAATTTTATTTGTAATTTTAGGAGTTTCTATTCCATCCTTTGTTTTAGGTTCATTAATTCAACTTTTCTTTGGCTTAAAACTTGAGCTTTTACCAATGGTCTTTGATCATTCTAAATACTGGGCTTCTACTATTTTACCAGCTGTATCTTTAACTTTATATGTTATTTCTTCAGTAGCTAGGTTTATGAGAACTGAATTAGTAGAAGTATTAAATAGTGAATATATACTTTTAGCTAGGGCTAAAGGACTTAAGAAAAGTACAGTTATTACAAGACATGCATTAAGAAATGCTTTAATACCTGTTATTACTGTTGTAGGACCAATGACTGTTTATTTATTAACAGGATCAGTAGTTGCAGAAAAAATATTTGGAGTTCCTGGAGTAGGTCTTTTATTAATTGAAGCTGTAAATATGAATGATTACTTTTTAATTTTAGGAATAGCTACTTTTTATAGTACTTTATATATTTCTGTAGTATTTATTGTAGACTTATTATATACAGTTATTGATCCTAGAGTTAGATTACAAGGAGGTAAATAATGGGTCTTAGAAAAATAGATGAAAGTAAATTCAGACGAGTAACAGTAGATACAGGATTAAACGAAAGAATAGAAAGTGAAAGTTTAAATTTTTGGCAAGAAGCAAGTGTTAGACTACGAAAAAATCCTTTTGCAATAACTGGTATGATTATTATTGTACTTTTAATTATATTTTCTTTAGTAGGTCCTTATTTTAATGAATATACTTATAAACAACAAATTGAATCACCTGTTACTAGTTGGCCTTTAAAAGAAATGAGACCAAGAGTACCTGGTTTAGAAAACATTGGTATTTTAGATGGTACTGTTACTGAAAAAATATCGAAAGAATTATATAATCCTGATACAAAACAATTAGGCGAGTATAAAGAAGATGTATATAAAATTGTTGATGAAAATGCTAATTTAACTTTTGGAGAAACTAAAGTACCAGCTTATGAAGTTGAAATAGATCAATATAAACACAATGGTATAGAAGATAAATATTTTTGGTTTGGAACAGATACATTAGGTAGAGACCAATGGACTCGTACTTGGAAAGGTACCCGTGTTTCCTTGCTTATGGGCTTTGCTTCTGCGGCAGTATGTATGCTTATAGGAATTGCTTATGGATCAATTGCAGGTTACTTTGGAGGAAGACTAGATAATGTAATGATGCGTTTTGCTGAGGTTGTAGGTGGAGTCCCTTATTTAGTTATAGTTACTTTACTTATGCTTATTTTTGATCCAGGGATATATTCCATTTTACTTGCATTAGTACTTAGAAGTTGGATAGGAATGGCACGGATAGTAAGATCACAGATTTTAAAGTTAAAAAATCAAGAATTTATTTTAGCTGCTAAAACTTTAGGTACATCGGATTTAAAAATAATATTTAAACATTGTTATCCAAATATTATTGGACAGGTAATGATTATGTTAACATTTATTATACCTGGGGCTATTTTTAGTGAAGCATTTTTAGCTTTTATAGGTTTTGGATTACCAGCACCAATGGCATCTTTAGGAGTACTTATAACAGATGGAAGAAAAGTATTTTTAACAAAACCGTATTTAATGATTATCCCATCTATAGTTATTAGTATATTAATGTTAAGTTTAAATATTTTTGCTAATGGCTTAAGAGATGCTCTTGATCCAAAGATGAGAAATAATTAGGAGGCAAAGTATGAATAAAGAAAAAGATTTATTATTATCGGTAGATAATCTTTGTATTGAGTTTTCAACTAATGATGGATCAGTTAAAGCTGTAAGAGGTGTAGAATTTGATTTATATGCAGGTGAAACACTTGCGATTGTAGGTGAATCAGGTTCTGGAAAATCTGTAACAGTTAAAACAATAATGGGTCTGTTAGCTAAAAATGGTAAAATAACTGATGGTGAGATAGTTTATAAAGGTTTTGATAAAGATGCAAATTTAGAAAAATATACTGATAAAGATTATGAAAATATTCGTGGTAGTGAAATAGCTATGATATTCCAAGATCCTATGACTGCTTTAAATCCAACTATGAAAATTGGTAAACAAATTATGGAAGGAATAATTTCACACCAAGGACTTTCTAAAAGTAAGGCTAGAAAAAAGGCGATTGAATTAATAGATTTAGTAGGAATTGATAGACCTAAAAAAAGAATGAAACAATTTCCCCATCAATTTTCTGGAGGAATGCGTCAAAGAATAGTAATTGCTATTGCTCTAGCTTGTAATCCTAAGATATTAATAGCTGATGAACCTACAACTGCTTTAGATGTTACTATACAAGCACAAATTTTAGAGCTTATGAATGATATTCAAAAAAAGACAGGTGTAGGAGTTATATTTATAACACATGATTTAGGTGTTGTGGCTAATGTTGCTGATAGAGTATGTGTAATGTATGCTGGAAGATTTGTTGAAGTAGGTTTAGATAGAGAAATATTTTACGATCCAGTACATCCTTATACATGGGGGCTACTTTCTTCTATGCCTTCAATGGATGAAGTTGATTTAGAACTTTACAATATTCCTGGTACACCACCTGACATGACAAATCCTCCAACAGGAGATGCATTTGCACTAAGAAGTGAATATGCACTAGAGATTGATATGGAAGAATATCCACCATATTTTGAGGTTTCTGAAACACATAAAGCAGCTACTTGGTTGCTTCATGAAAATGCTCCTGATGTAGAACCACCGGAGTTTATTAAAAGAATAAAGAAAAAAAAGGAGGTTTAAAATATGGGAAATCAAGAAGCAATTTTAGAATTAATTAACTTAAAACAACATTTTAAACTAGATAGAAATAATGTTGTAAAGGCAGTAGATGATGTTTCTTTTAAAGTGAAAAAAGGAGAAACTTTTGGTTTAGTAGGTGAATCAGGTTCTGGAAAATCTACTACTGGACGAACTATTATTAGACTTTATGAAGCAACTGATGGCCAAGTTATATATAAAGGAAAAGATATACAAGGTGATTTAAGCAAATCAGAAATCAAGGAAGTTAAAAAAGATATTCAAATGATATTTCAAGATCCACAAGCTTCATTAAATCCTAGAATGAAAGTTATGGATATAATAGCTGAAGGCTTAAAAGCTCATGGCCTTTATGAAAATGATAAGAAAGGTAAAGAAGTTGTATATGAGTTATTAGAGACTGTTGGTTTAAATAGAGAACATGCATCTAGATATCCACATGAATTTTCTGGAGGTCAGCGTCAAAGAATAGGTATAGCTAGGGCTTTAGCTATTGAACCTGATTTTATTGTAGCTGATGAACCTATTTCAGCACTAGATGTATCTATTCAAGCTCAAATAGTTAATTTAATGAATAAATTAAAAGAACAAAGAGGTTTAACATATTTATTTATAGCTCATGATTTATCAATGGTAAGATATATTAGTGATAGAATAGCGGTAATGTCAAATGGTAAGATTATGGAACTAGCAGACGCAGAGGAGCTATTTAAAAACCCTCTTCATCCATATACTAAATCGTTATTATCAGCTATTCCTCTACCAGATCCAGATCATGAATCTGAAAGAAGAAGAATTAAGTATGATCCTGAAAAAGAACACGATTATTCTGAAGAAAAACCAAAGTGGACTGAAGTAACTAAAGACCATTTTGTATATGCTTCTGAAAGTGAAGTTAAAGAATATAAAAGAAAAATTGAAAAAGGAACAGTTAAAGATTTTATAAATTAAAAAGAATCCCATTCCAATCTAAATAGATTTAATAAAGGCAATCGAAAGGTTGTCTTTATTTTAATTTTAATAAAATAGCCTCTATTAAAAAGTCTAAAACATCAGGAAAAAATTCTTTCCCAATATCATTTTTATATAGTTCTATATAAAAAAGTGAATCAAATGTAGCTAAAAGTGTTTTTAAATCTACTTTATTATTAATTTTATTTTGTTCTTGCCATTTAGAAAAATAAGGATTGAATATTTTAAAAGTATTTTCAAATCTTTTCTTCTTTCTAAATCCATTATATGATCTACGAAATTTATGATGTATTTCTTTATTAAAAAACATTTTCAAGATAGGGTCATCTTTCATAGTATTTAAAAAAGTTTTTAAGATATTTTCTATAATATGAATAGGTTCATCCTCTTTTTTTATTAGAGATGTCATTTTATTGAGTAGTTTTGTATGTCTATTTAAATATATTTCTAAAAAGATATCTGATTTAGATTCAAAATAGTTATAAAATGTACCTGTTCCAATATTAGCTTTTTTAGTTATTTGATTAACTTTAGTTTTTTTATATCCATTTTTTATAAATAAGTCTTTAGCTGATTTTAACAGTATATTTTTAGTATTGCTTTTCAATGTCGCTCCTTTCTATTTCAAACTAAAATAATTATCTCAGAATATTTTGAACATGTCAAACAATTATTTTTTTACAAGATGATAGATTATAAAAAGTACTTGACCAATTTAAATGTAGGAAATATAATTAAAGGTGAATATAATATTATTTATTCACACGCAAAATATTTTTTTGC
>JBNJDJ010000073.1:0-8463 GCA_051744845.1 Bacillota bacterium | reverse complement strand
CTTTCATAAATTAAAGTGTTTTAATAATTTTTTTATCTATTATTTTATTTTTATATAACTTAAAATAATCATATCCATCTGTTTTTAAAATTCTAATCACATGATCTTTTGATCTAGCAATTGATAATTTAGATATATAATCATCAGTAGCCTTTTTTCCATCACAAGCAACTATAACTTTTCTTTTTTTAGCTTTAACAATATTTATCTTTAATTCAGTATCTAGCGGCACAACCATAGATTTCTTTAAGGGCCTATTAACTCTATTATCATTAGGATTTAAAGGAGTAACTTGATATAAATCTAGGTCAGTATGAGTTGCAATACCACCTGCCCATATAGCATAACCTGTTGCTCCTATAGGTGTTGAAATAATAAAACCATCACCTGTAAAATAATTAAATGGTTCTCCATTAAAATATATCTTAGCTTCCATTAATTTAGGTTGTAAATGTTTAATAAGTATCTCATTAAAAGCATAATGATTTATCTTTTTCCCATAAATTGTTTCACTTGTTAATTTTAATAAAGGATATTTCTCTACCTTATACTTCTTATTTTTTATTATTTCAACAAATTTATCTATATCTTTAGGTAAAAGACTAGGCAAAAAACCTAAAGTCCCTGTATTTATCCCTAAAAAAGGAATGTTTCTATATTTAAATTTCTTTATTGCACTAAGCATTGTTCCATCTCCACCAATTACTACTATAACATCTGGTTCAGTATTTACCAATTCTAAAGATGAAGACTTAATCATACTGATTAACTTTTCTTTGATTTTTACACTATTTATTTTATCATTACTATGAATATATATTCTCATAAAAACACCTACATATGTCTCTTAAATAATCTTTTTTTCCTTGTTGAATGGTCTAAAATATTGAAAAGATATCCTCTATATATCATAAAAAATCCAACAAACAATTGATTTACAAATAATACAACTACAGAAGTTAAAGCAAAAACTACTGAAATATTAACTCCTAATAATAAACTTCCTAAAAAGTTAATTAAATATTTATAAAAAAAGTATATTATTGAAAAAATAAATATGTTTGGAACAAACCAACTAAAAGGATTCTTTTTTACAAATTCAAACGAGTAATTTAACGAATCTAGTTCTTGATATTTTTTTTGATAAAAAACTTCAGGTAAAGGATTAAATAAAATTAATAAAATTAATTTCAAAGTTAAAATAATCAGCCCACCTAATGGTAAAAAAGAAAGTATAGGTCTAATAAATAATTCAATACCATAATTTACTAAATAAAAAACAAAAACTGTTCCAAAAATATTTCTGAAATATACTTTATATCCTACTTTAAAAGCATTCCAACTAAACTTATTAGTCTTTAAGACAGTTTCTATTACATAAAGTAAATCAGATATTAATGCACTCATAACTGCAGTTAATATAATACCTGCTAAAAATGTCATTCTAGAAGTTATTTGAAAAGTAATCATAGCTACTACCAAATAAGGGATTCCTATTATTAATAACTCATTGCATTTTAAAAAGGTCCCTATTGTTTTAAGAAGAACCTTTCTATTTGTATAAAATAAATCTTTTAATATGTTCATCAATTATCACCTCTTAATATCTACAGTATTGACTTTTGCTTTTTTAAATAATGTATTTTGAGTATAGTCAAATACTAAAACACACTTTTCTTTACTTTGAATTTTAAAATCATTTTCTATAAATTTTAAACAATCAAAATCAAACGGTTCAAAATGAACCTTTTTTATAATTTTTTTGGCTGGTAAATTAATAAATTGTGGAAAATACTTATTTACATTTTCTTCATCGTGTAAAAACTCATGACACTTATTTCTAAACTTTCTATCTAATTTACGATTAAATAAATTTTTAACTTTTTTATTTTTATTAATTAAATAATCGAACTTTAATACTTGATTAAACTCATTTAAATTATTCCCAAATGTTTTATAAAAGTTTCTTAAAATTTTATACTTAGTTAATTTAGAATGCTTTAGTTTAAACAAATTATTCTCATCCCAATATTCATAAAATTTAACATAAAATTTATGTGGATTTTTAAAATAATTCTTTATTAGATACTCAATTGTATTTTTAAACATATGGGAATTATAATATATATCTAAAATATCTTCAATTTTATTTAAATATATCATCTCATCAAAACTAATAAATTTATTATAATAAACTTCATAAGGAGGTTCTTCATTAAAAACATATTTATGGTTTTTACTATTTTTTCTAATTTCTGAACCTTTTAAAAGTTTTAAAAATCCTAATTGTAATTTATCAGGTCCTAAATTATAAACATCATCAAAACTTTCTAAAAAAGAATCATAAGATTCATAAGGTAAACCTGCTATTAAATCTAGATGAATATGCATTGTTCTTGCATTTATTAATTTTAATACATTCTCTTTTAATCTCTTAAATTCAATATCTCTATTTATATTGTTTAAAGTGTTTTTATTAGTCGTTTGTACACCTATTTCTAATTGAAACAAACCTTTTCTAACAGTTTTTAAATAATCAATCACTTCTTTATCTAAAAGAGTTGCTGTTATTTCAAAGTGAAAATTAGTTTTACCATTATCATTTTCATTAATAAATTTAATTATCTCAAAATAATGCTCTTTTTTTATGTTAAAAGTTCTATCTACAAATTTGACTTGTTTTACATTTTTCTCTAGAAAAAATTTTAAATCTCTTTTGACTCTTTCAAGCGAAAAATACCTTACTCCTTTTATAGTTGATGATAAGCAATAACTACAATTAAAAGGACATCCTCGTGTTGATTCATAATATATTATCTTATGGTCTAATCCTTTTAAATCATCTCTATACGGAAAAGGAATTTCATCTAAATTCTTTATTAACTCTCGCTTTTTATTTTTCTTTATTTTTTTATAATCTTTATAAACCAAACCATTTACTTTTTCATAATTTTTATTATTTCTAAATTCTTTTACTAACTCAAAAAAAGTCTTTTCCCCTTCACCATAAACAATAAAATCAATAAAAGGATTTTTCTTCATCTCATTTTTAGGTTTATAAGAAACTTCAGGGCCTCCAAGTAAAATTTTAATATTTGGACTTACCTTTTTTAAATCTTTTGCTAATTTTAGAATTTCTTTATAGTTCCAAATATAACAACTAAAAGCAACTAAATCATATCCACCTTCATATATATCTATTAAAATATCATCTAAATGCATATTTATAGTAAATTCTTTCATATCTATATTTTCACCATGTTTTTTACAAAATGATTTTAAATATCTTATAGCTAGAGACGAATGTATATATTTAGAATTTAAAGTCGTAATTAATATTTTTTCCATTTATCTCATCCTTTCTACGAAATTATATCATAAAATCTTATTTAATAAAATTTAAAATATGTTATAATTAAAATATGAAGATTAGGGAGGTTATATGTCAATAATGTCATCGCGTTTAATTCGCCATGAAGTATGTAAAAACGATTTAGAAAAAGCTGGTGCTAATGTAATAGATATTCAAGGAATCATGTTTTATGTGAATTTCGAAATAAATGATCATAAAATAACATATATTTATCATTTAAAACCAGATAAAACATATACACTTGAGAGAATAAAACCTTATTTTGTACAAATTGGGACATATGATAAAGAAGAAAATATTGTAAATGCAATAAAAATTGATATTGAGCAATTTAAAAATGCAATGAAAAGTTCTAATTTCGAGGACTTTATAGAAGTAGATGATAAAATATCTAAACTTGTAAGAGTTTTTGAAGACTTATATTTATATTATAATTTAGGAGATAAAGAAATAGATAAACTAAATAAAGAAATCAATACTATTTTAGATACTATCAAGGATATTATGAAAAAATCAGATAGAGTATATTATAAAAAGGATCCTGATGTATTAAATGATGATTTTTCTTTTAAAACGAAAAAATAGCTATAAGGAAATTTCCTTATAGCTTTTTTATTTACATTTCTCTCGGTGCTTTAAGTGCAATTAAGTTAAGTCCATTTTTTATAGTATGCTTAAATGCTTTAACTAAAGCAACTCTGGCTTTCATTAATTCTTTATTATCAACAATAATTGGATTTTCTTGATAAAATCTATTAAATAATTGTGCTAAATTTGTAATATACCTAGTTATTATAGAAGGTTCTTTTTTATCAGCTGCACGCTTAACAATATTATTAAACTTAGAAATAGCAATTAATAAATCATTAGATACTTCATCAGATAAAAGTTCATAATTAATATCTTTTATTTCAACATCTACCTTATCTAGTATTGAACAAGCTCTAGCATGAGAATACTGTACATAAGGTCCTGTTTCACCTTCAAAAGACAGTGTTGAATCCCATGAAAATTTATAATCTTTTATTCTATTATTAGAAAGTTCTTGATAAATAACTGCTCCAATACCTACATCTTTAGCAACTTGTTCTTTATTGTCTAAATCAGGATTTTTATTTTCAATTATTTCTTTAGTCTTTTCAACAGCTTTTTTCAATACATCTTCTAAAAATACAACTCTACCGTCTCTTGTTGATAAAGAGCCTTCTTCTAAACTTACCATACCAAAATTTACATGTTCTAAATCTTGAGCCCAGTCATAACCCATTAATTCGATTATTTTAAACCATTGTTTAAAATGAAGATTTTGTTGGTCTCCAACTACATATATATTTTCATGAAAATCGTATTCTTCTTTTCTATATTTTGCAGCTGCTAAGTCTCTAGTTATATATAAAGATGAACCATCACTTTTAGTTATTAATGCATTTGGCATATCGTATTCTTCTAATTTAACTATACCTGCCCCATCATCATCTACTAAAACATCTTTTTCTTTTAACTCATCTAAAATACCTGGTAACATATCAGAATAAAAACTTTCACCAGCATAAGAATCAAATTCTACACCTAGCATATTATATACTCTTTTAAATTCTTTTAAACTAACTTCTCTAAACCACTTCCAAATTTCATATGCTTCCTTATCTCCATTTTCTAGTTTAGTAAACCATTTTCTCGCTTCATCTTCTAGTTCAGGGTTTTCTTTAGCTTCATTATGAAACTTAACATATATATCTAAAAGTTCAGGAATTGGATTAGCTTCGATTGCTTCATCATTTCCCCATTTCTTATATGCTACTATTAACTTTCCAAATTGAGTCCCATAATCACCTAAATGATTTATACCTATTGTATTATAACCTAAAAAGTCATAAATTTTTTTAATAGAATAACCAATCATAGTAGATCTAATATGTCCCATATGGAAAGGTTTAGCAATATTTACTGAAGAGTACTCTACTACTACATTTTTACCTTCACCTATATCAGAAGAACCGTATTCATCTTCTTTTTCTAAAACTTCTTCAATTACTTGCTTAGATAAAAACGATTTATCGATAGTAAAATTAATATATGCATTAACTACCTCTATTTTTTCAAAAACTTCATTTGTATCTAAAGACTCACAAATATCTTTAGCAATATTTTGTGGTGAATTCTTTAAAATTGGTGCTAATGTAAAACATGGAAATGCATAATCAGCAATAGATGTATCTTTAGGTACTTCCACAACATCTAAAATCTCATCGTATTTAAGTTTTTCAATATTTTCATCTAACAACTTTGCTACTTCTTTTTTAAAATCAATCATATTTTCCTCCTTCAAAAAATAAAAAAAGCCCCTTTTATAAGAGACGTATATCCGCGGTGCCACTCTTTTTAATGCCCAACATTCACTTTAAACTTTATAATGGAAGCAACCCATTTAATTTACTTATTTCAATTAAAATCTATTAGTACGTTTCACCAATACTTGTTTGCTAAGATCACAGCACCCTTAACTCTCTTCAAAACTCCTATTGCCTACTTTCTAATTTAGCGATTTATATTTAATTTCAGTTATTATTATAATACAACTCTCGTTTATATAAGTCAAATACTAATTTAATTTTTTTATATATTTAATTATATTAAGGAAATTATATTATGTTTTAATTTTTTAAAATGGATTTGTCTTATTATTTATTTTTTTAATAGTCTTAAATTAAGACTTGCATTTAAATATATAGATGATATTATAATTATATAATATTTCTAACATTCAAATTGAAAACAAGTTTTAAATAATATCTAGGAGGATAATTATTTTAGAATTTAAAAAGTTAGACAATATTTCAAAGAATACAATGAACAATGTTGAAGATTTAAATAATTTAGAAGTTAATCACCTAGTTGATTATGATACTGATATGTTAAAAGAAGCAATTAATTTTGAAAAAAATATCTTTGGAGATTTAGGTATGAATGAGTGGGGAATTGTTCCACAAATAAGACATGGTAATGTATATGTTTTAAAAGAACCTGGTAAATCTAAAGATATTATTGGATTATCTATTATGATGAGAGACTGGGATGATCTAGGAGAAGTTTATTTATTTGACTTTGGTATCAAAACAAAATATCAAAATAAAGGTTTAGGTACAGAATTTTTAAAAATTATATCAAATCATCTTAGAAACAATGATTTTGAAAAAATAAGCTTAACAGTTGACCCAGAAAACGAATCAGCAGTTCATGTTTATAAAAACAAGCTAGGTTTTAAAATTAAAAGAAAAAGTAAACACGAATACGGCGAAAATGTTGAAAGATATATTATGAAACTAAATTTAAATAATTAAATATTATTTAACCTTATTTAGCAATTTGCTAGATAAGGTTTTTTTAATTCTTGACAAATGTGATTTAAAATAATAATATTTATATTGTTAATTTAGGAGGTGAAAATGAATAATATACCAAATTGTCCAAAATGTGAATGTGAATATGTATATCCAGATGGTCATTTATATATTTGTCCAGATTGTTTTTTTGAATGGAATGCTAAACTTAAAGAAAAAAAAGAAAAAGAAGCAAAAAAGAAAAACATCATCAGAGACAAGCATGGTAACGAACTAAATGATGGAGATAATATTTCAATTATTAAAGATTTAAAAGTCAATGGTTCATCAAATGTTTTGAAAAGAGGAACGATTGTTAAAAACATTAAATTAATTGATGGAGACCATAATATTGATTGTAAAATAAATGGCTTTGGAGCTATGAAGTTGAAATCAGAATTTGTCAAAAAATTATAAAAAGTATTGTTTTATCAATACTTTTTTACTTTATTTTTTCATATTCATCTCCATTTTTTAAAAAAGCTTCTGAAAATTCTAACTCATCAGATATCATTTCCATAACTTCTTCTAACTTTTCATAATTAAACCTAGCTGCTAGACCACACGAAGCACTTATTTCTCGTGGTACAGGTATAATTTTTATTTCTAAATTATTATTTTTTAATAAACTCTCAAATGACAATGCATCGTGTGTAGAATGAAATGTCATAACAGACTTTTTTTTCATATATCCTCCTAGTTGCTTTCTTTCCTAAATATTACTTTTTTTACAGTAATTGAATTATCTTTAATTAAAGAAATAACTTTATCGTTTTTAAATAATTTTATTACTGGCCTTAACGGATAATTTTTAATTGTATCATAAATCATTCCTTTTTTACCATTCGATAATTTAACATACATACCTTTAGAATAAGGAGACATTTTCCTAGCAAATATTCTAACTATTTCCATATCAAATTCTCGATTTCCTTGACCCATTATATATTCAAATGCTTCGTGATTATGATTTAACTTTTTGTCTTTAAGTGGTTTAGTAGAAGTGATTTCATCATATTTTTGAGCTACTTTTATGATCCTACTAATTAAAGAAATATCTTGTTTTTTATTTTCTTTAGGAAAACCTGCTTTACTATCAAAATGTTCGTGATGATCTAATATAGCTTTTAAAATTCTAGCGTTAAAATTAGTATGTTCTTTTGCTAAATCACGACTTATTTCAATATGCTTTTCATATAAAATATCATCTTTTACAAACAAAGATAGATCCATAAGTAATGCAGTAATTATCAAATCATATCTTAATTTATATGGAAGATTATCACAATTTTTACCTAAAATATAACTTATAATACTAGTATCAATAATATGTTCATATTTATAAAGATTTTTTCTTTTTATTGATACAACTGATAAATCAGAATTTGTGTGAGTTTCTCTAATAATTGTTTTAGCAATATAATCTAAACTTTTTTCGAATTTATCTATTTCTCTTAGATATCTTGAAACGTTTTTATAATCCACAATAAATCTACTAAATCTATCTATAGCATTTTTATATTTTTTCACAAGATCAATTCTAACTTTAGGGTTAATAATATCATCATATTCTATTTTTTCATTAAATTCTGCTCCACTTTTTATATATATATAATCTATACCTAAATCTTTAATTCTATTTAATAACCTTTGGTTTAATTTTGAACCTTTAGTTAAAATCACTTCGCCATGATATCTATAAATATCATT
>JBNJDJ010000072.1:0-8763 GCA_051744845.1 Bacillota bacterium | reverse complement strand
AAGGAGTAAAAAAACTTCATGATGTTAATAAAATCCTTAATATAGCTGTAGGCTTCAAAGGTAAAAATTTAAAAATTGATATTTTTGAATAATTTTAAGGTAGGTCTTATTTGAATTAACAAATAATTCCTACCTTTTAATTTATTTAGCAATATCTTTTCTAAAATATTTCTTTTTAAAATCTATTTTTTTAATACTTTCATATACGCTTTCTCTAGCTTCCTTTAAAGTATCTTTTACACTAACAACATTTAATACTCTTCCACCGTTAGTATAAACTTTTCCTTTATCAAACTTAGTTCCTGCATGAAATAAATTATCTATTTTTTTAAGACCTTTTATTTCATATCCTTTTTTATATTTAACAGGATATCCACCTGAAGCTAAAACTACACAAACTGCGCTTTTATCTTTCCATTTTAATTCAATTTCATCTAATTTTTGATCAACCATCTTATCAAAAATATTGTATAAATCATTTTTTAATCTAGGTAAAATAACTTGAGTCTCAGGATCTCCAAATCTTACATTAAATTCTAAAACTTTCAACTCATCTTCTTTTATCATAAGACCTACAAAGAGTATTCCTTTAAAATCAATTTTTTCTTGATTAATTCCTTTTAAAAATGGTTTTAATACTTCATTATCTATTTTTTGTTTCAATTTTTCATCTATTATTTTACTAGGTGAATAACTTCCCATTCCACCAGTATTTAAGCCTTTATCTCCATCTTTAGCTCTTTTATAATCTTGAGCTGTTTCCATAGGTAATATAGTTTTACCATCTACAAAACAAAGCATCGATGCTTCTATTCCATCAATATATTCTTCAATTATTACCTTATTACCTGCATCTCCAAATTTCTTTTTAAGCATTATAGTTTTTAAATCTTTAATAGCTTGCTTTTTATTTTCTGGTATTAATACTCCTTTACCACCAGCTAATCCGTCTGCTTTTATAACCAAAGGATAGTTAAAGTCATCTAAAGCATTTTTAGCATTTTCATAACTTTTAAATTCTTTATATTTAGCAGTTGGAATATTATATTTTTCCATAAATTCTTTAGAAAAAGATTTCGAACCTTCTAAAAGAGCTCCTTTAGAGCTAGGACCAACAACTTTCAAATTGTTTTTTTCAAAGTTATCTACTATACCTTTAACTAAAGGTACTTCTGGACCTACAACTGTCATATCTATTTTCTCTTCTTTAGCAAAATTTAAAAGTTTATCTATTTCATTAGACTTTATTGAAATATTTTTAAATCTTTTATGAGTTCCAGCATTACCAGGAGCTACAAAAATTTTATCTACTTTTGGTGATTGATTAATTTTCCAAGCTAAGGCACTTTCTCTTCCACCAGATCCAATAATTAAAACTTTCATAAAAACCTCCTTTAATGCTTAAAATGTCTAGTATTTGTAAATATCATAGAAATATGATGTTCATTAGCCTTTTTTATAACTTCTTCATCTCTAATTGAACCACCGGGTTGAACTATTGCAGTAATACCTGCTTTTGAAGCTTTCTCAATAGAATCTGCAAATGGAAAAAAAGCATCAGATGCCAAAACAGAACCTTTAGTTGATTCAATTGATTGATTTATTGCATATTTAGTCGCCCAAACTCTATTAGCTTGTCCTGGACTTATTCCTAATGTTTTTTTATCTTTAGCGACTACTATACCATTAGATTTTATATTTTTTACAACTTTCCATGCAAATTTCATATCTTCAATTTCTTTTTTAGTAGGCATTCTAGTAGTTTTAATATCAAAATCTTTGAATAATAAATCATCACTTTCTTGTACTAAAATACCGCCATCTATTTTTTTATAATTTAAGCTATCTTTATTTTCTTTTTCAATATCTTTTAATTCTAAAAGTCTAATATTTTTCTTTTGTTTTAAAATATCTAAAGCTTCCTTTTCAAAACTCGGTGCAATAACAACTTCAATAAATATTTCATTTATCTTTTTAGCAAGATTTTTAGTAACCTTTCTATTAGCTGCAATTATTCCACCAAAAATCGATTTAGGATCTGCACTATAAGCTTTCTCATAAGCAAGTTCAATATTATGTGCACTTCCTACTCCACAAGGGTTAGTATGCTTAACTCCTACAACTGTCGGTTTATCAAACTCTTTTAAAGTTTTTAATGCTCCATTAGTATCATTTATATTATTAAAAGATAATGCTTTACCATGTAGCTTTTTAGCATTAACTAAACTACCTTTAGTACCTTGAATTTCTTTATAAAAACTTGATTTTTGATGTGGATTTTCACCATATCTTAAATCATTTACTTTTTCATAAGTTACTGTTAATTTATCAGGAAATTTAGTTTTTAAATCTTCTTTTTCATTATCTCTTAAATATTTTGCGATTAAAGCATCGTAATGTGATGTATGTTCAAATACTTTCTTAGCTAAATTATATCTAAACTCTGAATCAATATTTTTATTTTCTAATTTTTTACAAACTTTTTTATAATCACTAGGATCTACTATACTAAGTACGTCTTCAAAGTTTTTAGCTGCTGATCTAAGCATAGTTGGACCACCAATATCAATATTTTCTATTACTTCATCAAATGAAACACCTTCTTTTAAGATAGTTTCTTTAAATGGATATAAGTTAACAGCTACAACATCAATAAGTTTAACATCTAATTTTTCTAACTGTTCCATATGATCTAATTTATCTCTTTTAGCTAAAAGTCCAGCATGAACTTTAGGATGTAGTGTTTTAACTCTACCATCTAAACATTCTGGAAAACCAGTTACATCTTCAATTGGAGTAATTTCAATACCACTTTCTTTAAGTTTTTTTGCTGTACCACCAGTTGATATAATTTCATAGCCTAGCTTGACTAATTTTTTTGCAAAGTCAACAACACCTGACTTATCATACACACTAATTAATGCTCGCATATTTCTCCTCTCGCAATACTTTTTATTACGTCGACTAATACATTGTGTTCTACTTCTAAAACTCTTTTAGCTAATGTATCGACTGTATCATTGGGTTTTACTTTCACTTTAACTTGTTTAATAATTTCACCAGTATCTATTCCTTCATCTACAAAATGTACAGTTACTCCTGTTACCTTATCATTGTTTTTTAAAACTGTTTTATGAATTTTTTTCCCGAAATAACCTTTACCACAATATTTAGGAATTAAAGATGGATGAATATTTATAATTTTTTTATTAAACTTTTCAATTATTTTAGGATTAACTATTGAAAGATAACCTGCTAAAACAATTAAATCTATTTTAAAATCTTTTAAATAAGAAAGAATCTTTTCATCTCTTTGCTTTTCATCTTTACTTAAATATATATCTTTTATATCATTTTTTCTAGCTCTTTTCAAACCATAGGCATCTGATTTATCTGATAATACAAATTTTATTTGACCATCTATTTTATCAGTTTTACAAGCATCAATAATAGCTTGTAAATTAGTACCACTTCCTGATATAAATACTGCAATATTTATTGACATAATTTAACCCCAAAGTCACCTTTTACTACTTCACCAATAATATTTATATCTTTTATATTAGATTTAACCTTATTTAAATCTTTTTTTGAAATAACAAATACCATTCCTATTCCCATATTGAAGGTCTTAAACATTTCTGATTTTTTAACTTTTCCTTTATTTTGAATATAATTAAAAATTTTAGGTCTTTCCCAAGAATTACAATCTATATTTACACTTAAACCTTTAGGAAGTACTCTAGGTATATTTTCAATAAAACCTCCACCAGTTATATGGATACATCCTTTAATATCACTTAAATTATTCATTTTATTAAATTCATCTAAATAAATTTTAGTAGGTTTTAAAAGTTCATCTTTTACTTTCAAACCTAAATCATCAATATATTCATCAATATCTTTATCTAAAATATCGAAAAATAGCTTTCTTACTAAAGAATAACCATTTGAATGTATTCCACTAGATTTAAATCCAACTAAAACATCTCCGTTTTTTATTCTTTGTCCAGTTATTAACTTATCTTTTTCACAAATTCCAACAGCAAAACCTGCTAAGTCGTATTCGCTTTTTTTATAAAAGCCAGGCATTTCAGCTGTCTCTCCACCTAAAAGTGGAATCTTAGATTGTTTACAACCTTCTGAAATTCCTTTTACAATAGATTTAATATTTTTAGGTTCAATTTCACCTGTAGCTACATAATCTAAGAAAAAAAGTGGCTTAGCTCCTTGACATAATATATCGTTAACACACATAGCAACTAAGTCTATACCAATTGTATCGTGTTTATTAGCTAAAAAGGCTACTTTAAGTTTTGTACCTACTCCATCAGTACCTGAAACTAAAACCGGGTTTTTAAGGTTATTATCTAATTGGAAAAGTCCTCCAAAGCTTCCTAAGTCTCCTAATACATTTTCGTTATAAGTATTTTTAACTGAATTTTTTATTTGATCAACTGCTTCATTTCCTTTTTCAATATTTACTCCAGAACTTTCATAGGTTAAATTTTTTTTCATAATTACCTACCTTTTTTCAAATATAAATTTAGATGCTTTTTTAGGAACTTCCATAGGGTATTTTCCATTAAAACATGCACAACATAAATTCTTCTTTTCATCGCCTATAGATTCAATTAAACCTTTAGTCGATATATAACCTAGACTATCAGCACCTATCTTTTTACAAATCTTATCTATAGTCATTTTAGCTCCAATTAACTGTTTTCTAGATGGAGTATCTATTCCAAAATAACAAGAGTGTTTAACAGGTGGAGAAGATATTCTAAAATGAACTTCTTTAGCTCCAGCTTTTCTTAACATTTTAATTATTCTTTTTGAAGTAGTCCCTCTAACAATAGAATCATCTACTAAAACTACTCTCTTGTCTTTTACATTTTCTTTTAAAACATTTAATTTTAATCTTACTGCTAATTCTCTTTGTTTTTTAGTCGGTTTAATAAAAGTTCTACCCATATATTTATTTTTTATTAAAGCAACATCATAATCAATTCCACTTTCTTTAGCAAAACCAATAGCTGCTGGTATGCCTGAATCTGGAACAGCTGCAACTAAGTCAGCTTCAACAGGAGATTCTTTAGCTAAGATTTTTCCTGCATTTACTCTAGATTCATATACATTTTTACCATCTATATTGCTATCTGGTCTAGCAAAATATACATATTCAAAAGAACAAAGAGCTTTTGTATTTTTACTATATTTTATTGATTCAATCTTATCATCTTCTATTATAACTAATTCACCAGGCTCAACGTCTCTAACAAATTCAGCTCCTAGAATATCGTAAATACATGTCTCTGATGATAAAATATAGTCTCCATCTAACTTTCCGATAGATAAAGGTCTAATACCGAAAGGGTCTCTTATACCAATTAATTTGTTTTCATAAATAAGTACAAGTGCAAATGAACCTTTTAATTTTTTTACACTTTCTATAATAGATTCTTTAACACCTAATTTATAATTTCTAGCTATTAAGTTTGCTATAACTTCACTATCTATTGTTGTTTGAAAAATAGATCCACTATCTTCTAGTCTATCTCTTATTGTAGTTGCATTTACTAAGTTTCCATTATGAGCTAATGCAATTTTACCACCTTTATAATGTACTACTAAAGGCTGAGCATTACTTAAATAACTTTCTCCACTTGTAGAATATCTTACATGGCCTATACCAATATTTCCTTGTAATGAATTAATAATATCTTTTGTAAATATCTCTTTTACTAAACCCATTTCTTTAAAATATTTAATATCTCCATCATTTTTAACTGCTATTCCTGCACTTTCTTGTCCTCTATGTTGTAAAGATATTAAACTGTAATATATGTTTTTAGATGTCTCTTCAATACCTGAAGAATGAATGCCAACTACCCCGCATTCATCTTTTAATTTATCCATTTTCATTAATTATCCTTTCAATCGATTAAATACCTCTTGATAAGTATCTTCAACTGACCCTAAGTCTCTTCTAAATCTATCTTTATCCATTTTTTTATTAGTATCTTTATCCCAAAGTCTTACAGTATCAGGAGAAATTTCATCTGCTAATATAATCTTATCATTAAATCTACCAAATTCTAATTTAAAGTCAATTAATTTTAAATCCTTTTTATCAAAGAAATCAACTAAAACTTCATTAATCTTAAAACTCATTTCTTTAATTTTTTCAAGTTCTGAAGGCGTAGCTAAATCCAAAGCTGCAATATGATATTCATTTATCATTGGATCGCCTAGTTCATCTTTTTTATAACAAAATTCTAGTACTGTTTTATCCATTTCAGTACCTTCTTCAAGACCTAATCTTTTAGCTAATGAACCAGCTGCAGTATTTCTTATAATTACTTCTATTGGAACAATTTCTACTGCTTTTACTAATTGTTCTCTATCACTTAAAAGTTTTTCTAAATGAGTTTCAATTCCTTCATCTTCTAAAATTTTGAAAAGTAATGCACTCATTTTATTATTAACAATTCCTTTTTTAGAAATAGATCCTTTTTTCTCACCGTTAAAAGCAGTAGCATCGTCTTTATAATATACTAAATACTGATCCTTTTTATCTGTTTTAAAAACC
The DNA here is from genome assembly GCA_051744845.1 of Bacillota bacterium. Taxonomy (GTDB): domain Bacteria; phylum Bacillota; class Clostridia; order Peptostreptococcales; family Acidaminobacteraceae; genus JBNJDJ01. The sequence continues at coordinate 2,171 of JBNJDJ010000072.1, read as the reverse complement.
TTTTTTGCTTTTCCTTCATAAAGTAATGATTTTTTTTCCATTATTTTTCCTCCATTAATTCTTTTAACCTTTGATTTTTATCATCCACTGCTGATTTCATATCTTCTTTATACTTTTCAAATTTACCTTTTAAAATCTTATCTTTAATTGATAACATTTGTACTGCTAAAAGACCTGCATTTTTAGCTCCATTAATTGCTACAGTAGCCACTGGTACTCCACTTGGCATTTGAACAATACTTAAAAGTGAATCTAATCCATCCATTGTAGAAGATTTTATAGGTAAGCCTATTACAGGTAAATTTGATACACCTGCTAATACTCCTGGTAAATGAGCTGCTTTACCTGCTGCTCCTATAATTAAGTCAAAACCTTCTTTGTCAGCATTTTTTGCAAACTCAACTGCTCTAAAGGGAGTTCTATGAGCCGAAAGAACCTTTGCTTCATAATCAACATCAAAACTTTCTAAAACATTAATTGTTTTCTTAACCACCTTATAATCTGAATCACTACCCATTATTACTGCTACCTTCATAACTCCTCCTCTTTTTCTTAATAATAACACTAAGTTTATTTATAGTCAACAGTTTTACGAACGATAATTTATATTTTTTACTTTTTATTCGTGTGTAAAATATCTTACACCATTTTTGAATATTTCCATGTCATTTTTATTATAAATATTTATTAAATTATCTTCATATATTCTTTCAACATGACCCATTTTACCAAATATTTTACCATCTCTAGAAGTTATACCTTCTACTGCCATAATTGAACCATTAGGATTATATTTTGAATCCATAGTAGCATTTAAAGACCTATCTACATATTGCGTTGCAATTTGTCCATTCTTTATTAAACTTTTAACTACTTTATCTTTTGCATAAAATCTTCCTTCTCCATGACTCATTGGAGTTTTATAAGACTTTCCAAATTCACTAAATTGAAGCCAAGGTGATTTATTTGAAGACAGTTTAACATTTGAAATATTAGATACGTGTCTTGAAATTTTATTAAAAGTTAGTGTAGGACTATCTTTATCTAAAGATTTAATTTCACCATATGGAAGCAAACCTAGTTTAATTAAAGCTTGAAATCCATTACATATCCCTATAATAAGTCCATCTTTTTCATTGAGTAAATACTTAACTGCTTTTTTTATCTTTTCATTTCTAAAAACAGAAGCAATAAATTTACCTGAACCATCTGGCTCATCACCTGCTGAAAATCCACCTGGTATTGCAATTATATGTGAATCTTTAATTACACTTGCCATTTTATCAATAGATTTTTTGATATGTTTTTTATCAGTATTATTAAATACTACAATTTCTCCTTTTGCACCTGCTTTTTCAAAAGCTCTTAAAGTATCATCTTCACAATTTGTACCTGGAAAAGCCGGTATAAATACTTTTGGTTTATCGATTTTATATTTACAATATTCTTTTTTATCCTTTTTAAATTCTATATTTTCAGCTTCCCCTTTAGCTTCTTTATACCTAGGGAAAATATTATCTAGTGTTTTATCATACTTTTCTTTAACATTTTCTAAATTAATAATTTCATTTTTATAAGTTATTTGATGTTTATCTATTACTTTACCTATTAAATCAAATTCATTTGTATCTATTTTTTTATTTGTTTCAAATATAATTGATCCATATATTTTTTCAAAAAGTTCATTTACTTTTAAATTATCATTTAACTTAACACCTAATTTATTACCAAAAGCCATCTTTGAAATAGCTTCTGAAATTCCCCCGCTATCTATTGAGTAAGCTGATTTAACTTTTCCTTTATTTATATATTTATAAATCTTTTCAAATCCCTTTTTTAATTTTTTAAAGTTAGGTATATTGTTTGAATCTAGTTCAGAATTTAATATATATATATAATTTTCACTTTGTTTAAACTCAGGTGAAATAATCTTTTTATAATCTTTAGTAGTTAAAGCAAAAGATATTAGTGTTGGTGGAACAGATATATTGTTAAATGTCCCTGACATTGAATCTTTTCCTCCTATTGCAGCTAAATTAAATTCATCTTGTACTTTTAGTGCACCTAAAAGAGTTGAAAATGGCTTTGCCCACTTTTTAGGATCATTACCTAAACTCTCAAAGTATTCTTGGAAAGATAATCTAATTGTTTTATAATCTCCACCTGTAGCT
>JBNJDJ010000071.1:0-9396 GCA_051744845.1 Bacillota bacterium | reverse complement strand
AATCAATTAAATGATCTTTTAAATGATTTGATTGAAAGTAATTCAATAATTTTATTAACCGGTTTTTTAGTTAAGAGTCATTTAATAGGTGAAACAGATGGTCCACCAGGAGCATTAATTTTAGCAAATGCTTTAAAATTACTAGACAAAGATGTAGTAATAATTACTGACAAATATAGTAAAAACTTATTATTAGAAGGCAAAAAAAGTATAGATAAAGATTTTGAAATTGAGATTTTAAAAAAATCAGATGAAGATAGTCAAATAGATTGTTTTTTTAAAAAATATAATCCAGACCATATATTGTCTATTGAAAGACCAGGAAAAAATTTTAATGATAAATATTATTCTATGAATAAAGTTAATCTAACAAAGTATATTCCTAATACTGATATATTTTTTGAAAAAGCTAAAAAATTAGATGTTTTAACATCTGCTATAGGAGATGGTGGGAATGAACTAGGTATGGGGAAAATAAAAGAATATGTATTTAAAAATATTCAAAATGGAAAAACTATAGCAGCTAATTTAGCATGTGATAATCTATTAGTTACTACTGTTTCAAACTGGGGAGCATATGGACTTGTTGCTGGACTATCAATTGATTATGGAAAAAATTTATTTTTAGATGTCAAAAAGTATCAAGAAATAATAAAAAATATGGTAAAAATTGGAGCAGTAGATGGATATAGTTTAAAAAATGAACTATCAATTGATGGATTTTCATTCAAGGAATGTATTAAGGTTTATAATCAATTAAATTTAATAGTTAAAAATAATAAATAAAATTTTTTCTTGACAAATTGAAATTATTAACGTAATATATTAATCAAATAAGAAAAATCAGAGAGTGGAAGGAGTACTTAAATAATTTGTATCAAAGAGAGTCAGTGGTGCTGTGAACTGATATACAGATATTTAAGGAATGGATCCACAATGATGTAAAGTGAATTAATAGTAGCGGTTACCGTTTCCTTACGTTATAAAGGTTAGCTATCGAGTTTATTACTCTGTAGTGGAAAAAGATAAGTTTATTTATAAGTGGCTTTAGAAATTTAGGTATTTCTCTTATACAGGGAAGTGCTTTTTTTATTATATAAATAAACTTAAATTGGGTGGTACCGCGTAAGACCATTTCGTCCCATATTAGGGATGAGGTGGTCTTTTTTTGTTAGGAGGAAAAAATGGATTTAAAGTTATATAAAAAAGTTTATGATTTAGAAGAGTTTAATTCAGTAGAAACTTATAAAAATTATGTTAAAGGCAACTTAGGATTTATATATGAAAATGAAGAATATATTTATATAGGAAAAAGTAATAATAAATATTTTAGATCAAAAGGTAATTTTATTGAAGTGAATTTAAAAAATAAAAAACATTATAAAAATAAAAATCCTTTTGAAATTTTAAAAAAACAATTAAAGTTTTTTAATCAAAAAAATAATAAATCTAAACACTTTACAGGTGGATTAATAGGTAATATAGGATATGAAATGATACATTATATTGAAAAAATAAAAACAAATAATAAAAGAAATATAAATTTACCTGATATAGATTTATTATTTATAAAAGATTTAATTGTTTATAGTAAAAAGGAAAAAAAGATATATCTATATATTAATTCATATGAGGAAAGTGAAAATATAGAAAAAAAATTTCAAAATATGAAAGATTCGATAAGTAAAAGAAAAATAAAAGATATTGAGATTCAATTATCAGATTTAAAGACAAATACTTCTAAAAAAGAATTTTGTAAAAAGGTTAAAAAAGCAAAAGATTATATAGAAAAAGGAGATATATTTCAAGTTGTATTATCCCAAAGAATAAGTTTCAAAACAGAAGCTAAAGGTTTAGAAATTTTTCATAAATTAAATAAAAAAGATAATCCGTATAAATATTTTTTTAAATTAAAAGATTATGATTTAGTAGGCGTATCTCCAGAAATTCTTATAAAAAATAATGGCGGAGAAATATCCACTGTTCCAATTGCAGGTACAATTAAAAAATCAAATGATTTAGAAGAAAATAAAAAATTAAAGAAAAAACTTTTAAATGATCCTAAAGAAAAATCAGAACATTTAATGTTAGTAGACTTAGCAAGAAATGATCTAGGTAAGGTATCTAAAATAGGTTCGGTAAAAGTAAAAGAATTTATGCAACTTAAATCATTTAGTCATGTAACACATATAACTTCTTTAGTAACAGGTGATTTAAAATCTGAAAATGTATTAGCTTTAAAGTCTATGCTTCCAGCAGGGACTCTTTCAGGAGCACCTAAAATTAGAGCGATGGAGATTATTGAAGAGTTAGAAGATACTAAAAGAGAATTATATGGAGGTACTGTAGGATATTTTGGATTTAATAATCAAATGGAACAATTGATTCATATTAGAACATTAATCTTGAAAAAAAATAAAGGTTATTTACAAGTAGGTGCAGGTATAGTGAAAGATTCAAAAGGAAAAAAAGAGTACTATGAAACAATTAATAAATCAAAATCAATTTTAAATATTTTTGGAGGTGATGCATTTGATCTTATTAATAGATAATTACGATTCTTTTACTTATAATTTATTTCATATGTTATCTAAATATGAAAAGGTAAAAATTTATAGAAATGATGAAATAACTTTAGAAGAAATAAATAAATTAAACCCTAATTTTATAGTTATTTCCCCAGGTCCTAAAGCACCTAAAGATGCAGGTATTACATTAAATTTAATTAAAAACTTTTACAAAAAATATCCAATTTTAGGAATTTGCTTAGGACATCAAAGTATTTATGAAGCTTTTGGAGGAAAGGTAATACAAGCTAAAAATATATTTCATGGAAAAATTTCGAAAGTTAATTTATTAGATAAAGATAATATTTTTAAAGAGATTTCAAGTGATGATGTAGATGTAGTAAGGTATCATTCTTTAATTGCTAATAAGGAAAAAATACCAAAAGATTTAAAAGTTACATCTGAAACAAAAGATGGTGTAATAATGTCAGTTAAACATAAAAAATATCCAGTATATGGATTACAATTTCATCCAGAGTCTTATAAAACTAGAATTGGAGAAAAATTAATAAAAAATTTTTTAAGGAGTGGTTTAAATGTTTCATAATAATCTAAAAAAGGTAGTTGAAAAAAATGATTTATCAGTAAATGAAATGACTTATTCAATGGATTGTTTAATGGAAAACAAAGTAGATGATTTTAAAAAGTCTAGTTTTTTAACTGCTATGACAATGAAAGGAACATCTCAAAAAGAATTATATGCTGCAGCTAAAGTAATGAGAGAAAAAACAAAAGATATCTTATCATTTGAAAATGGATTAGATACATGTGGTACTGGTGGTGATGGAAAAAATACATTTAATATTTCAACAATTTCTGCTATTATAACTGCTTGTGCAGATGTAAATATAGTAAAACACGGTAATAGATCAGTTTCTTCAAAATGTGGTTCTGCAGATGTTTTAGAAGCTTTAGGTGCAAATATTGATTTAAAACCGAAGCAAGTAGAAAGTTGTATTAAAAAAATAGGTTTTGGATTTTTATTTGCTCCAAATTTTCATCCTGCTATGAAAAATGTAATGTCAACTAGAAAGTCGCTAGGATTTAAAACATTTTTTAATCAATTAGGTCCATTAACTAATCCGGCTAAAGCTGATTATCAGGTTATTGGAGTATATGATGAAAAATTAGTAGAAAAATTTGCTAATGTACTTTCACTACTAGGAGTAAAAAGAGCATTGGTAGTTCACGGGAGTGGTTTAGATGAAATTAGTATTAGCGGGGAGACGAAGGTAAGTGAAGTTAAAAATGGAAAAGTTAAGTCTTATAAAATACATCCAGAAATTTTTGGATTAAAAACATATGCTGAAGATTCAATTATTGGTGGTGATGTTGATAAAAATAAACAAATAATTTTAGATATTTTAAATGGTAAAAAAGGTGGACCTAGAGATATTGTTTTATTAAACTCAGGAGCTGCTATATATTTAAGTGGGAAAGCTAATTCTATTAAAGAAGGTGTAAAAATAGCTCGAGAAATTATTGATTCTAAAAAAGCATTAAACCTATTAAATAGATATGTAGAGTATACAAGGAGTTTTTAATGATTTTAGAAAAGATAGTAAAAGAAAAAAAGAAATATTTAAAAACAAGAAAGTTTAAAAGTTATAAAGTAAAAAATAAATTTAAACTTTCCAAATCTTTAAAAGAAAATTCTCTTACAATAATTGGTGAATTAAAAAGATCATCACCATCTAAAAAAAATATAAATATAGATGCAGATTATAAAAAGATAGTAAAGGAATATAATAAGTCTGTTCAAGGTATATCTATACTTACAGAAAAAAAGTATTTTAATGGAGAAATTGATGATTTAATAAATATACGAGATAAAACTGATTTACCTATATTAAGAAAAGATTTTATAATTGAAACTTCGCAAATATATGAAAGTTATATTTTAGGAGCAAATGTAATTTTATTAATAGCAGCCATTTTAGATGAAAAAAAATTATCAAAATTTATTAATTTAGCAAATGCACTTGATTTAGAGTGTATAGTAGAAGTTCATAATAAAAAAGAATTAGATTTAGCTCTAAAATATAATAATGGAATAATTGGTATAAATAATAGAAACTTAAAAACATTTGAAATTGATTTAGAAACAACTAATAGATTAAAAAAATATATTCCTAAAGATATTTCAGTTATTAGTGAAAGTGGAATTAAAACAAGAAATGATATTTTAAAACTTAAAAAAATAGATGGTGTTTTAATTGGAGAAACTTTTATGAAAAGTAAAAATATTGGAAAGAAGGTAAAAGAGCTGAAAGGATTAAAATGACAAAAATAAAAATATGTGGTATACAAACTAAAAAAGAAATAGAAATGATTAATGAATTTGTATTAGATATTGACTATATTGGTTTGATTTTTGCTCCTAGTAAAAGAAAAGTAGATTTAAAAAAAGCTAAAAGTTTTTTAAAGGTTTTAGATAAGAGAATTAAAAAAGTAGGAGTATTTGTAGATGAAGATTTAGAAAATATAAATAAAATAAAAAAAATACTAGATTTAGATATTATTCAATGTCACGGTCAAGAAAAAAATAAAGATTTAAAAAAGATTAATGGAAAAGTTTGGAAAGCTATTAGTATAAAAGATAAAAGTTCATTAAAAAAAATAAAAAAGTATAGTTTTGCAGATAATATTTTATTAGATAATAAAAACCCTGGAAGTGGAGAAAAATTTGACTGGGATATTTTAAAAGAAAGTAAATTTAAAGATTTTATATTAGCTGGAGGATTAAATCCTAAAAATGTAAAAACTGCAATTAAAAATATTAATCCTAAAATTGTAGATGTTAGTTCTGGTGTTCAAAAAGGAAAATATAAAGATAAGAATTTAATTAAAAAATTTATAAGGAGTGTAAAAGATGAATAATAAAAAATCTAAATTTGGAAAATTTGGTGGACAATATGTTCCAGAAACTGTAATGACAGCTTTAAAAGAATTAGAAGAAGAATTTGAAAAATGTAAAAAAGATAAAGAATTTATATTAGAATTTAAGAAATTATTAAAAGAATATGTAGGAAGACCTTCGATGCTTTACTTTGCTGAAAAAATGACTAAAGATTTAGGAGGAGCTAAAGTATATTTAAAAAGAGAAGATTTAAATCATACTGGAGCACATAAGATAAATAATGTTTTAGGTCAAATTTTACTAGCCAAAAGAATGGGTAAGAAAAAAATCATTGCTGAAACTGGTGCTGGTCAGCACGGAGTAGCAACAGCTACTGTAGCAAGTTTAATGGATATGGATTGTATTGTTTACATGGGTGAAGTAGATATTAAAAGGCAAAGTTATAATGTTAATAAAATGCGTCTTTTAGGTACTAAAGTAGTACCTGTAACTACTGGGAGTAAAACATTAAAAGATGCTACAAATGAAGCTATAAGAAAATGGGTTCAACAAGTAGAAGATTGTTTTTATGTTATAGGATCAGTAGTTGGTCCTCATCCTTACCCTAAAATGGTAAAGTATTTTCAAAAAGTAATCGGTGAGGAAGTTAAAGACCAGATTTTAAAATTAGAAAATAAGCTTCCAGATGAAATAATTGCTTGTGTCGGTGGAGGATCTAATGCTATTGGAATATTTTCTGAATTTGTTAAAAATAATAAGGTAAGTTTAACAGGTATAGAAGCAGGAGGTTTAGGTTTAGATACAAAATCTCACGGTTCAGTTTTTAAAGAAAAAAAATTAGGTGTATTTCATGGAATGAAAACATATCTTTTACAAAATGATGAAGGACATATAAAAGAAGCTTATTCAATATCTGCTGGACTAGACTATCCAGGAATAGGCCCAGAGCATGCCTTTTTAGAATCTAGTAAAAGAGTTCAGTATCACTCTATAACAGATAAAGAAGCAGTTAATGCATATGAATACTTATCTAAAGTAGAAGGTATTATACCTGCATTAGAAAGCTCACATGCAATTGCTTATGCATTAAAAAAGGTACCTAAAATGGACTGTAATAATATAGTTGTAATAAATCTATCAGGTCGTGGAGATAAAGATTTAGATCAAATAATTGAATTTAAGGAGGCATAAATTATGAATAGAATAGATAAAAAATTTAATGACTTAAAAAAAGAAAATAAAAAAGCTTTTATAACATTTTTAACAGCAGGTTATCCTTCTATAGAAAAGTTTGAAAATTTAATTGATTATAAAATTAAAAATGGAGTAGATATAATAGAAATAGGTATTCCTTTTTCAGATCCTTTGGCAGATGGACCTACAATACAAGATTCATCTACACATGTATTAAAAAATGGATTAAAATTAAAAGATATATTTGAGTCAGTAAAAAAAATAAGAAAAAAAAGTAATATACCTTTAGTATTTATGACTTATTATAATATCATATTTAATTATGGGATAAATGAATTTATTGAAAAGTCAAAGGATATTGGTATAGATGGATTAATAATACCTGACTTACCGTTTGAAGAAGAAAAAGAGATTAGTAAATATTTAGATGATAATATACATTTAATTCCTCTTTTATCACCTACTTCGAAAAATCGTAGTAAAAAGATTTTGAAAGATAAAAAAGGTTTTGTTTATTATGTTTCATCTACTGGTACTACAGGAAAAAGAAATAGTTCTTATAAAAACATAAAAAAGGAAGTTAATACCTTAAAACAAATAACTGATTTACCAATAGCAGTAGGATTTGGTTTGAAAACTAAAGAAGATTTGAAAAAAGTATATGAATTTGCTGATGGCTCTATAATTGGATCTAAGTTTATAAATACAATTAAAGAAGATAATTATAAATTAGAAAATGTTAAAAACGAAATAAAAAAACTTACTATAGATTTCAAATAAAAGATTAAAAGTAGGATTTTTTGGGTATATATAAGTAGTTTTATGAAAGGGGAGTATTTATGTATAACAAAAAATCCTTATTAAGTTTTTTCTTAGTTTTTATTTTAATATTTTTAACTGCATGTTCAACACCTGATTCATCAAATAGTACTAATGAAAAAGTATCTAGTACAGAAAATGAATTGTCTAATTTACCAGAAGTTTATCAATTAGGCGTAGATACTAAATTAGAAGAAAATAAAATTTTTGAAAAAAAAGAAGATGAAAGTTTTGAAAAAGTTGAAATTACTTTATCAAATGAAAATTCAAGTTTTTCAAAAGATGGCATTAGCTTAGAAGTATCTAAAGAATTTTTAGATAAGCCAGTAAGATTGAATATTGAAAAGATGATAGTAACACCACCGTATAAAAATTTAAAACAAAATACATACAATTTTGAGATTGATAAAAATGATTTAGGTCCTATAAAAATTGAAATCCCGTATCCAAAAGATTATAAAAAAGAAGATGAAATAGGAGCAGGATATTTTAATGAAGAAACAAATAGCTGGGAAGGTGTTTATTTTAAATTAGATAGTGAAAATGAAAAAATTATAATTTTTACAGATCATTTATCAATATATAGTTGTTTTGCAATAAGTGGAGAAAAATCTAGATACGCCAAAATCGACCAAATTTTTGGAAAGCCTTATGTACCAAGTGCTTTAGCTGGCAAAGAAAGAGAAATTTTAAAAGAAGCTATAAATAATAATTTAACACCTACTCAAGATGCAGTTGATTTTGGGCTAGGCATAACAAATGATAGCTTAGGAATTTCTGGTGCATTACTGCAGTTAACTTCAACAGTTTATGAAACAGGTTTTTTAGATGATTTATCTACATCATTAGGATATTTAGGAACTGCTGTAGCTTTAGTACAAGTAGGTGCAGATTATTCTAGTGGAAAGACAGATGCTTTATTTACTAATGCATTAAAAAACATTACAAATTATATGGTATCTAAGTTTGGACATTCTTTAATGCAAACAGCTTTTGTAGGAGTATTTGCTATTGATTATTCTTTAAATAAATTAATAAAAACTACTTTAGATGATAGAAAAGATATATGGGTACAGGCCTATAAACTATATTATGAAAGAGAACAAAATAGAAGTGCAGTTGAGTGGTATAAAATTTTGAAAAAGTTACAAAATGAATCTAAAAATATTAAAGAATTTAAAAACAAGTTAAATAAAGAATTAGTTGATTATTCAAAGTTATTTTGGAATGAATCTGATGAAACAATACCTTTCTATCAAGGTGAAGCACAAAAATCTGGTTATTCTATAGGTGGAGGTTTAAATAAAAAATTAAAAAGTGATATATCTAAAGATTTTAGAACTAGTTTGATGCGTGGACGCCTACAAGCCGTCTTTAATAGACTTGAAATTTATAATGAAATGCAGCAACATAAAAATTATATGGGAAATTTAAAGGATTTAAAAAATAAATTAAATACTTTGATTACTCTTGAAATAATAGAAGAATATAAAGGCGATAAACCTAAATATTCAGGTTATTATGTAAAATTTGGAGAATTAGAAGAATCTATTGATAAAAAATTATGGATTGGAAGAATGAATGAAGAAGGCACTTTAAGAGCAACATTTACAGTATTAGGTCATATGCAAGCAGGATCACCTGATAAATTATATTTTTATAAAACTTTAAAAGATTTAGAAAAAGATAATCCTAGTTTTGAAAAAGAATTTAACATAAAAATACCTAATACTAAAGTAATAATTGAATCTAAAGAAAAATTAAAAAAGTTACAAGCAATTGATAAATATAAAAATATCTATAGTCAATTAATTGATAAAGGTGAATATATTAGTAAATTTAAACCTGGTAGATATAATGCATTAATGGGATATTTATTATATAAAAATCCTATTTCGATACCTTCTAATGATGTTATTAATATTAATTTGAGTGATTATTTAGAATTTGAGGAAA
>JBNJDJ010000070.1:0-9543 GCA_051744845.1 Bacillota bacterium | reverse complement strand
TGAAATTTCTATCTTTTTAATATTTTGTATCATATCCACTTCCTTTCAACATTATCATTATATAATATTCAAATTAAAATTCAAACTATTATCTTTTTTAAATTTCGATCAATAAAATTAAAATTAAAAATAGCCTATAGACTATTAATCTATAAGCTATAATATTTGTTTAATTATTTTTGAATAATATTTACATCATCATCAAATGAGTCATCTTCATAACTACATCCACTTGGTATTTCAATTTCTTTTATATTATTAGAATCAAATGCACTCCCACCTATTGTACTAACAGAATCTGGTATTTCTACTGATGTTAAACTATTATCTCTAAATACATCTCTTTCTATTGTAGTAATAGAATCAGGGATAATTACTGATTTTAAACTATTAGATTTAAATACACCGCTATCTATTGTATTTATAGTGTTTGGTATTTCTACTGATGTCAATCTATTTTCAGCAAATACATCACTTTTTAAAGTTGTAACAGACTTTGGTATTTTTATTGATGCTAATCTGTTGGATTTAAATGCTGAATCCCCTATTGAAGTAACAGAATCAGGTATTTTTACCGATGTTAATTTATTCCAACCAAATGCTGAATCCCCTATTGTAGTAACTGAATCAGGTATTTTTACTGATGTTAACTTATTCCAACCAAATGCTGAATCCTCTATTGAAGTAACAGTATTTGGTATTTCTACTGATGTCAAACTGTTATCTCTAAATACCTCACTGTCTATTGATGTTATAGAATCAGGTATTTTTACTGATGTTAAATCGTTATTATAAAATGCACTCTTACCTATTGTACTAACAGAATTAGGTATTTCTATTGATGTCAAGCTATTATCTCTAAATGCACCGCTATCTATTGATGTAACAGAATCAGGTATTTCTACTGATGTTATACTATTATCTCTAAATGTATTTTTACTTATTGAAGTAATAGAACTTGGTAATTTTACTGATGTTAAACTATTTTCAGCAAATACATCGCTTTTTAATGTAGTAACAGAATTAGGGATCGTTACTGATGTTAATCTGTTAGACTTAAATGCAGAGCCTCCTATTGAAATAACAGATTTTGGTATTTTTACTTTTGTTAATTTATTCCAACCAAATGCTGAATCCTCTATTGTAGTAACTGAATCAGGTATTTTTACTGATGTTAAACTATTATCTCTAAATGCATCACTTTTTATCAAAGTAACAGAATTTGGTATTTGTACTGATGTTAAACTATTAGATTTAAATGCTGAATCCCCTATTGTTGTAACAGAATCAGGTATTTTTACTGATGATAATTTATTCCAACCAAATGCTGAATCCCCTATTGTTTTTACTGAATTAGGAATTTCTATCGACGTTAAACTATTTTCTCTAAATGCATTATTATCTATCAAAGTAACAGAATCAGATATTTTCACTGATGTTAGACTGTTATCTCTAAATGCATCACTTTCTATTAAAGTAACAGAATTAGGTATTTCTACTGATTTTAAATGTTTTGATTTGAATGAACCATGGCCTATTGTAGTTACTGGTAATCCTTCTATTTCACTAGGAATAACAATATCTACATCATCACCAGTATATTTTTCAATTATAATTTCACCATTTTCTTTGATATAATCCATTTCTAAAGTATCTGATTCTTTTGAAGTTTCTTCAGTTTCTGAATCTTCTGACTTTTCTTCAGTTTCCTCAGTTTCTTCATCTTTATAATCAATTTTACTTTCAAGTTGTCCATTATCAATATATAATATAACTTCTCCTGTAAATGGTTCCTTTTCATCATCCAAATAATATAAACCATCTTTTTCTTCCAATTCTGAAAATTCTACTTCATTTTCACTTTCTTCTTCACTTTCTCCATTACCACAAGCAACTAGCAAACTTAACATTGCTGTTAAAATAAAAATAATAATAAAATTTCTTTTCATACTTCCTCCCTCTTTTCTAGGATAATACCATTTATACTATATTATATCATTAACTGATAAGTAATTAAATACTTAACTAAAACTTTACTTTTTTATTATATAAAAATTATAAGATTTAGAATTTTTGTATAAAAAATTTGTAAATTATCAAAATTTACATTATAATTCAATATGTATATAAAAGAAAGGATGTTTTATGAAATTAGGAATTGTAGGTTTACCAAATGTAGGAAAAAGTACACTTTTTAATGCAATTACCAAAGCAGGAGCTCAATCAGCAAATTATCCATTTTGTACGATTGATCCAAATGTAGGTGTTGTTACAGTACCAGATAAAAGATTAGATAAATTAGCTGAAATAAGCGACTCAAATGAAATCTTACCAACAGCTATCGAATTTTATGATATTGCTGGATTAGTTAAAGGGGCTTCAGAAGGTGAAGGTTTAGGAAATCAGTTTTTATCACATATTAGAGAAGTTCAAGCAATTGTACATGTAGTAAGATGTTTTGAAGATCCAAATGTAGTACATGTCGATGGTGAAATTGATCCTTTAAGTGATATTGAAACAATTAATTATGAACTTATTTTATCTGATCAAGAAATGATTGAAAAACGTATGTCTAAAATGAAAAGAGCTATGAAAGGCGACAAATCTTTAAAGAAAAAATATAAAATCTTAGAAAAAATTGATAAAGTTCTTAACGAAGGAAAATCTGCTAGAATAATTGATTTTACTAAAGAAGAACAAAAATTTGTTAAAACTTTAAATTTGCTTTCAACAAAACCAATTATATATGTTGCTAATGTAAGTGAAGATGATTTATTAATGGATGAAGATGAAAATGAATATGTCAAAGCTGTTAAAAAACATGCTAAAACAGAAGAAGCTGAAGTAGTTACTATTTGTGCTCAAATAGAACAAGAAATATCTACTTTACAAGATGATGAAGCTGAGATGTTTTTAAATGATTTAGGACTTGAAGAATCTGGATTAAATAAATTAATTAAATCTAGTTATTCACTTCTTGATTTAATTAGTTTCTTAACTACTGGTGAAAAAGAAACAAGAGCTTGGACAATAAAGAAAGGAACTTTAGCACCAAAAGCAGCATCTAAAATCCATTCTGATATTGAAAAAGGTTTTATTAGAGCAGAAACTATTTCTTATAAAGACTTAGTTAAGGCTGGGTCAATGGCTAAAGCAAGAGAAAATGGAGACATTCGACTAGAAGGTAAAGATTATATTGTAAAAGATGGAGATGTTATTAATTTTAGATTTAATGTGTAAAAATAGAGTTTAGCTCTATTTTTTTTTGGGTATATATAATTATATAGCTGAAACTGGAGGGGTTTATGAATACAATATTTAAAAAATCTATAGAATTAAATAAAAAAATTGAAGATTTTCTAGATGTAATAAGTGATAATCTATTGTTATTTGAAAAAACAATTACTTTTTATTTAAAAGAGGATTTTACTAATTTTAATGAAAAACTAAATATAATAAATAATAAAGAAAGTCAAGGTGATAAATTAGAAAAAGAAATAAAGACATCTCTTTATAAATACATGTTACTTCCTAATGTACGTGCAGATGTCTTATCATTAATAAAAGATTTAGATGATATAAATGACTATATTGAAGATATTACAAAAGAATTTTATATTCAATCGCCAAATTTTCCTGAAAATCTTAATTCATTATTAAGTGATATTATAAAAAATACAATTTTATCTGCTGATGAACTTATAAATGCTACAAATTCATTTTTTAATGAAGTGCATCTTGTAAATAAATATATAAATAAAGTTAATTTTTATGAACACGAAGTGGATATTTTAGAAGATAAAATAAACAAGTCAATATTTAGAAATAAAGACCTTGATCTTTGTGAAAAAACACAACTTAAATATTTTATTTCTAAAATTGCTAAAATATCTGATAAAGCAGAAAAAATATCTGATAAATTAACTATTTTCACATTAAAAAGAGAGATTTAAGGTGGTATAATGGACATATCAATTTTATTTATTACTAGTGGATTATTTTTAGGATGGTCTTTAGGTGCTAATGATGCAGCTAACTTATTTGGAACTGCAGTTGGATCTAAAGTTATTAAATTTAAAACAGCAGCAATTATTATGTCAATTTTTATTATATTAGGTGCAGTTATAAGTGGAGCTGGAGCAAGCCATACTTTAGGAAAACTTGGATCAATAACAAAACTTCCTGGAGCATTTACTGTTGCTTTAGCTGCAGGACTTACTGTAAGTTTTATGACCAAATACGGTCTTCCTGTATCTACTTCTCAATCAATAGTAGGAGCTATTATCGGATGGAATCTTTTTTCTAAAAATCCTACAAATATTGAAACACTTACAAAAATTGTATCTACTTGGATAATTTGCCCTTTGTTATCTGCTTTTTTTTCTATTTTAATATATAAACTTATTAAAAAAAGAGCTAAACAAATAAAATTAAATCTATTTATGAAACATATCTATATAAGATATGGTTTAATTTTAGTAGGAGCTTTTGGTGCCTATTCTTTAGGAGCTAATAATATTGCTAATGTTATGGGCGTTTTTACAAATTCCTTTAATATTTCTCCTTTAAGTTTTGGATTATTTACTATTAACCAAACTCAAGTTATATTTCTTATAGGAGCTATTTCTATTGCAGTAGGTATTATTACATATTCAAAAAATGTAATGAAAACAGTAGGTAGTAGTATATATAAACTTTCTCCATTTACTGCTTTAATAGTTGTATTAGCTTCTTCATTAGTTTTATTTGTTTTTGCATCTAAAAACTTGCAAAACTTTTTAATAAGTCTAAATCTACCTTCGTTCCCACTAGTACCTGTATCATCTTCTCAAGCTGTTGTAGGAGCTATTATAGGTATAGGTTTAGCTAAAGGTGATAGAAATATTAACCTTAAAAAAATTAAGCAAATTGTTATTGGATGGATTTTAACACCAATTAGTTCTGTCATAATATCTTATATATTTTTATTTTTTATGGAAAATGTATTTTTACAAAAAGTCTTTTAAATTAAAGGAGTGAATTATGGATTTATTTAAATATTTTGGTAGTATAAGCGAATTTGATACTTTAAATGAATTTTTTAAAAACAATGATTTTCAAAATAATGACTTGATTTTTACATCTAAAAGAATTGAAAATAATTTTTTAAAACATATTGATTTCAAAGGAAAAGTTATAACTCACAATAAATTCGGTAAAGGAGAACCTAGTAATACAAAGATTGATAAAATTTTTGAAGAAATTAAAAAAATACAATTTAATCAAATAATTGCTATAGGTGGAGGAAGTGTTATAGATATAGCTAAAATTTTAACTTTAAAGCCTACTGATGATTGCCTCCTATATTTTCATAATAAAATGCATATTCAAAAAAATCATTCTTTAATTGCAATTCCTACAACTTGTGGTACTGGTAGTGAAGTTACCAATATTTCTATTTGTTATGATTCAATTAAAGAAACAAAAGTTGGATTAAGTCATAACTATTTATATCCTGAAAAGGCTGTTTTAATACCTGAACTTTTAAAAAACATCCCTTATAAAATATATATGCATAGTTCAATTGATGCATTAATTCATAGTATAGAAGGATTTTTATCTTCAAACTCAAGTACTTATTCAGATATTTTAGCAAAAAAATCTATAAAAATGATTATAGAAATATATAAAGATTTAATTGAAGATAAAAATAATCTCCAAACTAAAAAAATGCTAAAAGCTAGTAATTTAGCTGGATTAGCATTTGGTAATGCTGGAGTAGGAGCTGTACATGCACTTAGTTATCCATTAGGTGGTAAATATCATGTACCTCATGGTGAAAGTAATTTTTTATTTTTAAATGAAGTTTTAAAAAAATATAAATCTATTAAACCAGATGGAAAGATCTTAGAATTAGAAAAAATAATTAATTCCATCTTAAAAACTGATAAAGGAATTGTAAGTTTAAATAATTTAATAATTAATTTAATAGAAAGAAAACCCTTAAGAGAATATGGAATGACTAGAGAAGAAATAAAATCTTTTTCTAAACTAGTTAAAAAAACTCAAACTAGATTACTTAAAAATAACTACTGCAAACTTAATGTCGATGACTTTGAATCTATTTATAAAAATTTATTTTAAAAGCTAAAAACAGCTAATCATAATATATATTATGATTAGCTATTTTAATTGTTTAAAATTACAATTAAAATGTCATTACTTTGTAATTTCCTTTGACATAATCTGTTAATGGTTTTCCCATATATTTTACATCAATACTTAAATCAGACAATTTCTTTGATACACCGTACTCATCTGCACATGCTTTACAAGCTAAAACCTCAATATCATTTTCAATAAATTTCTCAATTTGTTTTTGTAAATCTTTATTTTCACTTAATAATTTTGATGATGGCCCCCAAACAATAAATGTTATATTTTTCCACCATTTATGAATTTTTGCATTTAGAGTATACATAAAAACCATACTTTTAGCTACTTCAATGTCTCCACTTGTCCATAATACAACTAAATGGTCATCTTTTTTAGTCATAATCAAACCTTCCTTTTTCTACAACTCAACTCCTAATCCATCTGCAATACGATTAACATAATTAAAATAAGCACATACTTGATTAATATCAAAAATTTCACGATCAGAATACCCTGCAGACCTTAAATTCTCAATATCTCTTTCAATCATATTATAAGATTCTTTTGTTAACTTTTCTGCATATTTTAACATAATTTTTTCTTTTTTTGTAATATCTGCTGTTTTATAATTTTTTCTTATTTGTGTCATTAATTCATCTTCTGATTCTTCACGAAGAGCCTCTCCGTGTTGTTCTTCTCAGTAATCACACGAATTAGTAGTTGAAACAACTACAGCAATCATTTCTCTTTGAGCACGCGATAAGTTTGAGTCTCCAAACATAATCTTTTCATACAAACTTAAATGTGCTTCTAAAATATCAGGATTTAAACTGTGTACTTTTAAAATATTTCCTACTTTATCTGTTCTTTTTAAAATTCTATCATAAACTTTTTTTAGTTTACCCTTTGCCTCATCGACTTCAATCTCTTTAATCCAAGACATTTCTACTCCTCCCTACTTTGAGCAACTCATTAAATTTTTTTCAATTATCATCTTAAAATGATTATATGATTATTTATTTGAAAATTCAATTTTTAGCTCTACTTATAATAAGGAACTATTTAAAATTTTTCAAAAATTGATTTAATCTTTTGTTTTTAGAGCTTTTAAAAATTTCATCTGAACTACCTATTTTTACAATTTCTCCTTCATCCATAAAAATAACTTTATCTGAAATAGCTTTAGCTAATGACATTTCATGAGTTACTATAATCATAGTAGAATTTCTTTTAGCCATTAATTTAATTATTTCTGAAACTTCTCCTACCCACTCAGGATCTAAAGCTGAAGTGGGCTCATCTAAAAGAATAATGGCAGGATTTACAGCTAATGCTCTCGCTATCCCTATTCTTTGTTTTTGACCACCTGAAAGCTGATTAGGATATTTATTTTCCTTAGACTCTAAATTTACTAATTTTAAATATTCTTTAGCTTTTTTTCTTGCTTCTTTTTTGTTTTTTTTGTGAACAACTTTTAAACTTTCAGTTATATTTTCCAAGGCAGTTTTATTATTAAATAAATTATAATGCTGAAAAACCATATTTATCTCTTTTCTAATATCTAAAATTTCTTTTTTAGAAATATTAGCCATATTAAATTCTTTATCTTTAAAAATCATATTTCCTTGATTTACTTTTTCTAAAAAATTAATAGTTCTTAAAAATGTTGATTTACCTGAACCAGAAGGTCCTATAATAGATATAATTTCATTCTCTTTTATAGAGAAATTAAAATCATTTAAAACCTCTAACTCTCCATAACTTTTATATAAATTATTAATCTCTAAAATCTTTTTATTTACCATAATTTAATTTCCTTTCTAGATAATTAGTAGCTTTAGATGATAAAAGTGTAACTATCCAATAAATAATACCTACTGCCATATATGTTTCAAAAAACCTATAACTAGATGCTGCAGTCATTTTAGCTACTCCCATAATATCTTTTAGTCCTAACATAAACGTTAAGGAAGTTCCTTGAATAAGATTAATAAAAGTATTTCCAAGTGGTGGAATAGCTACCTTAAAAGCTTGTGGTAAAACTATCCTTTCCATAGCTTGGTATTCACTCATCCCCATTGATAAAGCTGCTTCTAGTTGAGTATCACTAATTGAATTAATTGATGATCTCATAATTTCTGAAATATATGCACTTCCGTTAATACTCATTACAATTATAGAAGCACTAAATGCATTCATTTTTGAAAAAACTGGCAATATTTGTGGTAACCCATAGAAAAATATAAATAGCTGTACCATAAGAGGAGTTCCTCTAAAAAACGATACATATGTTTCAAAAATATTTTTAACAATAGGTATTTTACTATTTCTAATAAATGTTACTACTAAACCTATAACTAATCCAAATAACATTGATATAATTGCAACAGATAAAGTAATCGGCAAAGCTTTGCCGATTACAATAAAACTTTTTAAAAAATATTTAATATTAAAATTCATATTATTCACCAATATTTTTCGTTATATCTACTTCAAACCATTTTAAAGATATTTCTTCCATAGTTCCATCTTTATACATTGATTCGATAGCTTTATTTATCTCATTAATTAATTCTTTATTAACTTCTTCTTTTACAAATGGAAAAGCATTATGAAGCTCTTTAACTGGCGCACCACCTAATTTTATATCTAAACCTGATTCTTTAATTGAAGTTAAAGCAGCTAATCTATCGTTTAAAACTGCATCAATTCTTCCGTTAGAAACATCTTGTAATGATCCTTGAAAATTTTCATAAGTAATAACTTCAATTTCATTTTTCTTGTCAAATTCTTTTACCATCTTTTCATAATTTGAACCTAAACTAACACCAACTTTTTTTCCTTTTAAACTTTCTAAATCCTTAATTTCATCATTAGATTCATTTACAATTAGTTGTGCTCCATAATATACATATGGATCTGTGAAATAATATTTTTCCAATCTATCTTCTGTTATAGTTATTTGATTAGCGATTGTATTTATTTTTTTAGAATCTAACTTACCAAATAATCCACTAAAATCTGATGTTTGAAAAGAAACCTTTTTATCCATTCTTTTTCCAATTTCTTTCCATACATCTACATCAAACCCTTTTAACTCACCTTGAGAATCCATAAAAGTATATGGTTTATATCCACCACTCATACCTACTACTATTTCATCGCTTTCTTTTGAATTAAAACCAATACTTAAACCAACAAATCCAATTATTCCAATTAAAACTACACTTAAAATTACTTTTTTCATAATATCCTCCTGTTTTTTCCAATAAAAAAAGCGTTGGTTAAATAACCAACGCATACCTATATTCTTAAATATAAATCATCTACATTGCATCGTTATTTCCAGCACAAAAAGCTATTATTTTGTATTTAAGTATTTACAAAACAACAGCAACAAGTAACTGA
>JBNJDJ010000069.1:0-9757 GCA_051744845.1 Bacillota bacterium | reverse complement strand
ATATAGCAAGTATATTGCTAAAATAATTTCAAAAAAATAAGAGAGACTAAGAATCTCTCTTTTTAAATGTTTATTTATTATTTTTAAAACCTTGTTTTTCCATTATAGGATGTACTTTTGGAAAATAAACTGATTGGTAGATGTGGCTTGTATGTTTAGACCAGTTTCCTGATTGTTCTCTATTAATACTTTTATAATATTTTTCCATAGTAGCGTCGTATTTATCTATGTTTTTATCAATTTGTTCTTTATCATAACTTTCTTTATGTTTGAAAGTAGAAAGAGGTAATCTAGGTTTTTGTTTAGGTATTTCTTTAGGATATCCAACTGAAAGACCTGCTATTGGGAAAGTTAACTCAGGTAGATCAAATAAATCAATCATTTTTTGTGGTTCGTTTCTTATACCACCTATAGGAACAATTCCTAGGTCTAAAGATTCAGCAGCTACTATAGCAGCTCCCATATTAAGTCCTACGTCAACTGCACCTACTAAAGTTCCTTCAACACTTTCATGTATTTTTTGTTCAATATTATTCTTTTTTGAAGCTACATCTGTTTTATAAAAGTCAGCAACAAATAGTAAAAATACAGGTGCTTTTTCAATCCAAGGCTGTCCTCCGGCATACTCAGCAATTTTTTTCTTCTTCTCTTTATCAGTTACTACAATTATTGAAGTTTGTTGTCCATTAATAGAATTAGGCATTGACTGTGCAGCATTTACAATTTCATCAATTATTGAGTCATCAATTTTTTTATCTTTAAAATTTCTAATCGAGCGGTGATTATTAATAGTTTTAATAGCTTTGTTCATAAATTACTCCTTTTCTAAATTCTTTAAAATTTTTTTAGTTAAAGTTAAATAAGTCGATTTTTCTTTAGCAGACAAAGAATTATTAATTGCCTTAGCAAGATTATCCCAAGAATCTACAATGTCTGACTTAAGCTTAACACCTTTTTTTGTAATAGATAAATAAACTTTTTTACCCTTTTTACTTTTAGTAATTAGATTTTTATTTTTTAATTTACTAACTAATCTAGTAACTGTAGATGGATCTAGATTAAAACGATTACCTATTTCTTGCTGAGGGAATTCTTTATTTTTGGCTACAATATAAAGCAAAAATGCATGACTAGGAGATAATCCTGTTTTTTTAAATTCTTCTTTTGCTTTTTTATCTAAACCTCTAGACAATTTAGATAAAGTGAAAAATATACAACTATTTAAATTACAATTTTTTAATTCATCCATAAGTATTCTCCTCTAACTTGTTTGTACATACAAACATAACATAAATGATAATTATTATCAAGCGGTTTTTGAATTATATATCATATAGCTAATATTGATTAAAATAAAAATTAATGAAAATATTATAGTAGAAAGGATATAAGGATATTTCATATTATATCCATCAGCACTAATATGTTTTATTAAAATACCTGTATATCCCCAAAGAATAACAAGATAATATGAAATACTTTTTAGTTTGTAACTTGTGAAAGTTCCTATAAAGAGACCTAATAATAAAACAAAAATAGTCCATATTATACCAGTTATACTAAAAGCTTTTAATCCTAGATTTACTAAGAATACATTAATGTTTGCTATAGTTGCAATAGTGATCCAACCGAAATATATTCTAAAGGTAGTTTTAGTTAAACCAGAGACTTTTTCATGATTTTTTATTATTAAATTAATTTTAATAAGGCTTAATAGTAATCCACTCATTAATAGTAGTGAAATGCCGAAATATAAGTGATGCCAGCTTAGAATCCATAATCCATTGATTATTGAAGAAGCTGCAAAATATAAAGATAATTTATCATAAATCTTATGATCCATTGTTTTATATTTTAAATCAAAAAACTGCATAAATATATAAGCTCCCAATAATAAATAGATTAGTCCCCAAATAGAAAAAGTTAAACCAGCAGGTGTAAACAAATTAGTGTATTGGTCTGAAACATCGCTAGTATTTATTCCATTAATAGGTAATGCATTAGCCAAAATGTTTAATGTAATCATAAAAATATAAGCAATAAAAGTAAATGAACGTTTAATAATTTTTTCGTTTTTCATAAATATCTCCTTTCAAATTATATATACCCAAAATCATTAGTTTTAATTAAGTTTATAAATTTTTAATGTGGGTATATTGAGTTTAAGAGAGGTGATAAATATTAAAAAATTAATTTAAGTTATATTTTTAATAATTATTAAGAAATTATAGCTAAAAAACCAGATTATAATATTTCTGAATATGAAACAGATATATTTGTTGTAGTTGTATGGAACGGTCTTTTTAAAAATTAACAAAAGTCTTAGATGCTGTATTTAATTATACTGTAGGTACTTAAAAAATTAATATTATGAAAAATTACTATACTCAACTTAAGCTTTTTTTGTAAAAAGCGCAAAAGAAAGAAATTTAACCAAATTTTCTAAAAAGAAATTAGAAGATTCAGAAATTTTGATAAAGAAATTGTAACTCCAATTAGAGATGCAACTAAGTTTTATAAAGCAGAAGAGTATCATCAAGACTATTATACTAAAAGTGATATTAAATATTATCGTTTAAGATCAGGTAGAGATGAATTTTTAGATAAAATTTAGAAATAAAATATAAATGATTTAAGGTGGGATATGATTTTAAAAAATAAGTTTTTCATTGATAAAACTGAAAATGTAGCTAAGAATTTATTAGGAAAAGAAGTCGTTAGAATAATAGATAATGAAAAAATAATATGTAAGATAGTTGAAACCGAAGCTTATATAGGCCCTATGGATAAAGCATCACATAGCTTTGATAATAAAAGGACTAAACGTACTGAAACTATGTTTAAAAAGGGAGGTACTATATATATTTATTTAATATATGGGATGTATCATTTATTAAATATAGTAACAGAAAAAAAAGATTATCCTAGTGCTGTTTTAATTAGAGCTATAGAGCCTATTAGTGGATTAGATCAAATTAAGAAAAATAGAAATATTAAAAGTAAAAAGAAGGTTGATTTAACAAATGGTCCTGGGAAACTAACCCAAGCTTTAAAAATAGATAAAAGTTTAAATGGAAAAGAATTATCTAAAAGAAATAAACTATATATTCAAGATTCTAAAGAAAGTTTAAAAGATATAGATATTGTTAAATCCAAAAGGATAAATATAGATTATGCAAAAGAATGGAAAGATAAGCTTTTAAGATTTTATATTAAAAATAATAAATATATTTCAAAAAAATAATATTTATTATGTTTATTTTTATAAAAAATGATAAAATAACTACAGGTGAGTATTTATGGAATATAATTTATTTAAAATTAAATCTTCAATTGATAAAATATCGAAAGCTATTATATCTGTACTTGATCTTGATTTAACAATAGTAGATAAAGATTTAGTAAGGATATTTGCTTCAGGTAAATATAAGGAAAAAATTGGTAAGAAGGTTGATAAATCTTCTGTATTTTCGTATGCGCTAAAAAAGAAAAAAAGTTTTATAATTAAAGAACCTAAAAGACACGAAGCGTGTAAAAAATGTAGTAAAAGAAATGATTGTGAAGAATATGCAGAAGTATGTACTCCAATAATAGTAGATAATGAAGTAATAGGAGTTATTGCACTAATAGCTTTTAATCAAAAACAAAGAGAAAAAATAATAAATAATGATAAAAACATTTTAAATTTTTTAGATCAAATGTCTAAATTAATAGCAACTAAATTTATTGAAAAGAGATCTAAAGATCAATTAAAATCTCAAGCAGATGAGTTAGAATTCATCTTAGATTCAGTAGAGACTTCAATAATTTCTATAGATCCAAATGGAGAAATAATACATTTTAATAAAATGGCAAAAGAAACTTTTGAAAAAGTAGATAAAGATATAAATTTATTTGATTATTTATCTATTAAAAAAATTAAATTACAAGATATTAAATCTATTATTTATAATCAAAAAATAAATTTTAATAAAAAAAGGTATGTATATACTGTTAAGCCAATTTATAATAAAAACGAACTTGTTAAATATATTTTTGAATTTGAAAAAATAGAATCAATTATAGATGTTGTTAATGAAATCACTGGTGATAATCTTAAAATTAAATTTAACGATATAATAGGTAATTCTAAAAAATTAAAAGATGTAAAAAAGGTAGCTAAGATAGCATCTAATTCAGAATCTAATGTTTTAATACAAGGGGAAAGTGGAGTAGGCAAGGAGTTATTTGCACGGTCTATTCATTATGAGTCTAATAGATCTAATGGTCCTTTTATTGCTATAAACTGTGCAGCGATTCCTGAAAGACTTTTAGAAAGTGAATTATTTGGTTATAAAGAAGGAGCATTTACTGGTGCTAAAAAAGGTGGAAAAATTGGTAAATTTGAACTTTCTAATAATGGGACAATTTTTTTAGATGAAATAGGTGAATTGCCACTTCATCTACAATCTAAATTACTAAGAGTTATACAACATAAAGAAATAATGCCAGTAGGTTCAAATAAACTTATAAAAATTAATAGTAGAATAATTGCGGCTACTAATAAAGATTTAGAAAAAATGGTAGATAATAATGAGTTTAGAGATGATTTATTTTATAGATTAAATGTAATTCCATTAAATATTCCTAGTTTAAAAGAAAGAAAAAAAGATATTATTGAATTATCTAAGTTTTTTTTGAAAAAATATAATAATAAGTTAAATAAAAGAATTGAAAAAATAGATACATTAGTATTTGATAGATTTCTAGATCATAATTGGAAAGGAAATATTAGAGAATTAGAAAATGTAATAGAATTTTGTGTAAATATGGCAAAAGGTAAAGAAATTAATATTAGTGATTTGCCAAATAAATTTAATAGTGAAAATAACAAAGTAAAGTCAGCAACTAGAGAAATTTTATCTATTGAATCTTTAGAAAAAAGAGAAATTTTAAAAGCAATTAAAAAATATGGTAAAACTCCTGAAGGTTATAAAAATGCATATACTAAATTAGGTATATCTAGAGCAACATTTTATAGAAAACTTAAAAAATATAATATCAATTAGTATCAAAATGATACTGAGTATCTTTTTGAGATTGTTAATTTAGAATTAATCTCAAAATGATATTGAGGAGTTATTTTTAGAGATTTTCCTTGGCATAAAATATGCACTATATAATAGTAAATGGTATATAGTGTTAAGGGGGATTTTATGAAAAAATTATTAATTGATATTTTAAAAGATGAAGTAAAACCTGCAATGGGTTGTACAGAACCAATAGCAGTTTGTTTAGCTACTGCTAAAGCAAGAGAAATATTAAAAAAAGATAATTTTGATAAAATAAAAATAAAGGTAAGTCCAAATATATATAAAAATGGTCTAGCAGTTGGTATACCACATACTGATTTTGTAGGACTAGATATTGCTGCTGCTGTAGGTTTTTTAGATGGAGATTCTAAAGATGGTTTAGAACTTTTAAAAAATGTCAAAGATAAGAATTTAAAAAAGGCTAAGCAATTGGCTAAAAATATTGATTTAGATATAGCAGATACTGATAAAAAAATATATATTGATGTAGTTATAAAAAGTAAAGAAGATATTTCACAAGTCACAATTGAAAAGAAACACGATAAATTTACATATATAAAAAAGAATGATAAAATTATTTTAGATAAAAAAATAAAAGAAAAAGATAAAAAAGAAATAGATTTATCTGAGTTTTATAAAATGAAAGTTATAGATATAATTAATGAAGTTGAAAAAATGGATAAATCTGATTTAAAGTTTATGCTAGATGGATATCATATGAATTTAAAAATGGCTAAAAAAGGTCTAGAGAAAAAATACGGTATGGGTGTAGGTTATCAAATTAAAAATATGGTTGATAAAAATATATATAATGATAATCTAATGAATAAAGCAAGTTATTTAACAGCCGGTGCTTCTGATGCTAGAATGTCTGGTGTTAATTTAGAAGTTATGAGTTCAAATGGAAGTGGAAATAATGGACTTACTGCAATTTTACCAATTGTAGCATATAGTCAACTTAAAGATGTTTCACAAACAAAGATAGCTAAAGCTATAGCTATAAGTCATTTAATAAATAATTATATTAAAAATGAAATAGGTAGACTTTCGGCAATTTGTTCTTGTTCTGTTTCAGCTGGCTCATCTTCTTCAGCTGCAATAGTTTGGCTTGAAGGAGGAACAAAACAACAAATTGAAGGAACGATAAAAAATATGATAGGTAATGTGTCAGGTATGGTATGTGATGGTGCTAAAGAAGGCTGTGCAATGAAACTTTCAACAGCAGCTAATTTATCTGCTTTAAATGCTAAACTTGCTTTAAATGACTCTATTGTTCCACACAAAAATGGTATAGTTAATAAGTCAGTTGAAAAAACAATTAAAAACTTAGGTATTTTATCAAAAAAAGGAATGAAAATAACAGATAAAGAAATTTTAAATATTATGTTAGAAAATGATTAATATTTTGGAGGTAATATGGAAAATGAAATAGAGATTGAACCAAGATATAGTGATACAGATCAAATGGGAATAATATATCATGCAAATTATTTATCATATTTTGAAGTAGCTAGAACTAATTTTTTTAAAAACTTAGGTTATTCTTATAGAAAGCTAGAAGACGATGGGATTTTACTTCCAGTTATTTCAGCTAATTGTAATTATAAAAATGCAATTAAGTTTGGTGATAAAATAATTATAAAGGTAAATATGGATTATATTAAGCGTATTAAATTAGCATTTAATTATAAAATTTATAGAAAAAGAGATGAAAAGTTAATGGCAACAGGACAAACTGAGCATGGTTTTGTAACAAAAGATTTAAAACCAATTAGACTTAAAAAATTAGATAAAGATTTTCAAAAAATATTAAATAAATTAAAAAAATGAGAGGAGTCTCTCATTTTTTAATTTAAAGTATTAATATATTCATTTGGTTTAGTAGGTTTTGAAATATCCATATCTAGAAAGTCGTTTACTTCGTTATCATCTACTTTAATTGAAACAGTATTTATTTTTTCAAGACTTGTAAAACTATATAAGATACTTTCATACATTAATTTGTTAAAGGTATTATTATTAAATGTATTTAGAAATTCTTTTGATAAATTAAGTGTTATATTTTTATCATTCAATGTGTAGTTTTTAAGTTTAACATTATAAGGTATTGTTGGAATGTTTTTTGAATCAAATCTTATATTTTTTCCTTGTAAATTAGCAAATATTGATTTAACTTTTTCTTCTAATGATTCTTCATTTATTTCTATAGGATTTAAAAACAATTTATTAGTTTCAGTTTCTAAAGCTACAAATGCTTTAGGTAAAGTTTTAATATCAAAAGCTTTAGAAATATCTATCCCATGAAAATAAACTTGTTCATTATAATTATTAATGTTAAACTTAACTTTTTTAACTGTATCAAATTCTCCTATAGTTTTAATAATAGAATTTCTAGCTATCGAAGAAGCAGCCGATCCTTGATTAAATGGTTTAACATCTTCTAAGTTAAAATCTAAATAAGCAATTCCTTCTGAAATAAAAATATTTTGAATTCTTGGTGCAAATTTAACTGTGCTTAATCCATATTTTTTATCAAGTGGATTTAATAACTCATTCATTGAATTTCTTATATATCTATTTCTATTATTTACTATTGGTCTATTAATAGGGATTAAAAATAATGCATTTTTATCAGGATAATATCCTTTTGCATAAAGTTTATTTTCAGGATTTTCATTATCACTACCTATATAACTTGAGTTTTTAAGTTTTAAGATTTCTCCAGAGATATTTTTATTAAAAAATTCATTTTTAATTGATATATCTAATGTATAAAGCCCACTTTTATTAAGAAAATTTTCAATATCTAAATCATATGTTAGAGTATAAATCACTTCTTCTTTATCATTTGAACTTTGGTCTAGTGTTTTATTTATATCTAAATCATTTAATTTATAATTTTTGTCTGCAAAGTTATTAATAGAAATTTTTAAATTAAATTTATCTAGTAAGTTTTCTAATTTATCCTTTTTATTAGTTGAAACTTTTATTTGGAAAGTATCTTTGTTAATATTTTTAGGTATGTCAATATTATAAGTGGTTTCTGTTTGAGTGTCGGGTTCTTCAGCAGGTTGTTTATCAATATCTAGATTAATTAAATCATAATTAATTGGTATAATTGAAAGTGAAAAAACAATAATTATAATTAATAATAAATTGATGATTAATTTCATTTTATCCTCCATTGATTATTTAATATTCTTCTTATTTATTATATGATAAATTGATAATAAATGCTATAATAAAAATAAGTTTGTATTAAAGGAGTGAAAATGGCAGTAAAAAAAGGTCAAAAGGTAAAAGTTAAAGCAGTTGATTTTGGTTCTAAAGGTGAAGCTGTTTGCAAATATAAAGGTTTTACAATATTTGTTCCTAAAGGTGTTATAGGAGATCAATTGCTCGTTGAGATAACAAAGAAAAAAAGTAGTTATGCAATAGGTAAGATAGTAGAAATTTTAAAAGAATCTGATAAAAGACAAAATCCACCTTGTAAATATTTTAATAGATGTGGAGGATGTCAAATTCAAGATGTTAAATATAAAGAACAATTAAAATTTAAAAAATCAAAAGTTAAAAATACTATAGAGAGAATAGCAGAAATTAAAGATTTTCAAATAAATGATACTTATGGAATGGAAAGTCCTTTTAATTATAGAAATAAAGGACAATTTCCTATTAAATATGATCAAGGTAAAATAAAAATCGGTTTTTATGAAATAGGTTCTCATAATATAGTAGATATTGATAAGTGTATTATTCAAAATGAAGTAACAGTAAAAATTAAAAATATTTTAAAAGGATTTATTATAAATAATAGATCTGTATCTATATATAATGAAAAAAAGCACACTGGACTTTTAAGACACTTAGTAGTTAGAAGTTCTGTAGTTACTAATGAAGTAATGATTGTATTAGTTACTAATGGTAAAAGTATACCAAATCAACAAGGGTTGATTAATAGATTATCTAGCATTGATGGAGTTAAGTCTATTTATCAAAATATTAATACTAATAAGGGAAATAAAATTTTAGGAAATAAAAATAAATTATTATATGGAAATAAAAAGATAGTAACAAAATTAGGAGATTTAAAGTTTAAACTTTCACCACTTTCTTTTTTCCAAATAAATAATTTACAAACTCAAAAACTTTATTCAAAGGTTTTAGAATATGCTGACTTAACTGGTAAAGAAAGAGTGTTTGATCTTTATTGTGGACTCGGTTCAATTAGTCTATTTTTAGCAAAAGAAGCTAAAAGTGTTGTAGGAATAGAAATAGTAAAAGAAGCTATTAAAGATGCTAGAAAAAATGCTAAGTTAAATAATATTGAAAATGTAAAATTTTATGATGGAAGAGCCAAAGATATTATTACTAAGTTATATTCTAAAGGAAAAAAAGCTGATGTAGTAGTTTTAGATCCGCCTAGGAAAGGATGCGATAAAGTAGTTTTAGAAACTTTAGTAAAGATGAATGTTGAAAAAATTGTTTATGTTTCTTGCAAACCATCTACATTAGCTAGAGATTTAAAGTTTTTAACTAAAAATAATTACGAATTAAAAGAAGTTCAACCAGTAGATATGTTTCCTCACTCGACTCATGTTGAAACTGTAACAAAGCTTTATTTAAATTCCAACGTTTCTAAAAATAATAGATAAGAAAAGTAGTTATTTGGTTACGATTTGCTA
>JBNJDJ010000068.1:0-9938 GCA_051744845.1 Bacillota bacterium | reverse complement strand
AATCAGCAGGAATAGTAAGTTGATTTTTACTTCTTAATTTAGTTAACATAAAAACCTCCTTTTATCAGAATATCTTACTTTCTTACTTTATTATACATCCAAATTCTTAATTTTGCAAATTTTTTTTCTTTCAAAAGTATAATTGAAATTTAAATCAAATAGTGTTATAATTACATTAAATAATACGCAGTCTAAATCGCAATGCGGATATTGAGGTGCAAATATGATAGAAAAAGATATTATTTATAAAGAATTTAACAAAAACGGTGGCGTATTAAAGACCTCTGAACTTAATGCTCTGGGCCTTTCAAGTCGGCAAATAAAAAAACTACTAAAAAATGGAACTATTTCAAAAATAAAGTACGGCTATTATGAACTACCGAATCATACTTACCCTGAAGAGGCAACTATAGCAAAACTCTTTCCTAATGCTGTAATTTTTCTTGAAAGTGCTCTTATACATTATGGCTATACAGATAGAATACCTTCTGCTTGGCAAATAGCAGTTGATAGAAATAGCGAAAAAAATAAATACAAAATTGATTATCCAATTTTAGAAATCTTCTATCTAAAGAAAAAATTGCTAAACATTGGGATCGAAACATTTCAAATAAAAGAAGTCGATGTTAAAATATTTAATCGTGATCGTACCATATGTGATATCCTTAGGTATGAAAATAAATTGGAGCGAGAAGTCTTTAGTAAAGCTCTCAAAGGTTATATAGAAGATCCTGATAAGAACGTGAGAAGACTATTTGATTACGCTAAAATATTTAATATAGAAAATAAAGTCCAAACATATATAGGAGTGTGGTTGTGATGAGAAATATTGAAGCATCAGTATTAGCAAAATTAAAGAATAAATCAAAGGAACAAGGCATCTAATTGCAACAACTGATAAATCTATTTTGCCAAGAAGAGTTTATTAGAAGGCTCTCTCAATCTAGCTATAAAAATAATCTTATTCTAAAAGGTGGTTTATTACTATATTCCATTAGTAGCTTTACTACTAGACCCACAGTAGATGCGGATTACTTATTAGTTAATCATTCAAATGATATTGATACTATAGAGAAACTAATAGTGAATATTATATCTCCACCTAATGAAAATGATTTTTTAAAGTTTAAAATTAGAAATATAGAAAAAATAACCGAGTTTAAAGAATATACTGGTGTTAAAGTAAATCTTACTGGTATTATTGGAAAAACAAAAACTCCTTTTAGTATAGATTTTGGAGTTGGTGATATTATAGTACCTTCAGCTGTTCGAAGAACTTTACCAGTAATCCTTTCAGAGTTTGAATCACCTACTATCATGACTTATTCTTTAGAGTCTACAATAGCTGAAAAATTAGATGCTATAATATCATTAATGGAAGCTACCGGAAGAATGAAAGATTTTTACGATATATATTATTTAGCAAAAACATTTGATTTTGATGGAAGAAAGCTCCAGAAAGCAATCTATAAAACTCTAACGAATAGATCTAGATCATATCAAAAGGATACAGTAGCAGTAATTTCACGATTAGTTTATGATTCAGAAATTCAAAAAAGATGGAACAACTTCTGCAATAAAATATTAAAATATAAATTAGATTTTAATGAAGTTGTTAATGTCATTATTGATTTAACATTACCACCCTACGAAGCAATCACTTTAAAAGAAAAATTTCTTAAAAGTTGGAGTCATAAAAACACAAAATATATTTAAGAAAAGCAGGTGAGTAATTGCATGCTTTTCTTTTAATTAAGCAACTTTTCTATATTTACTAGTATCTTCGGCTTCGCCAGATATAAAATCTCTTTATCATATTTCAAAAATTCTTTTACTAGATATTTTTAAGCCATCTAATCCTTTTTCATTTAATATGTTTTGAATTATTTCCAAAAATAATTGTCACAGACCATTCATGAGGATCTCTATCAGTTAAAATTATGTAGATATAATACAGTTATATTAGAAAATACAGTTCTTGTATTTCTAACTTGAATTCTATAGATTTCATCATCAAAAGCATCTGGTATTTTTAGCCCTAGAACAAAATGGTACCAGTGAAACCTCTGAAAGACTATGCTAATTTAGAGCATTTTTAAGTAATAACTAAATTTTTTGTTAAAAAACAGCGAAAAACAGACATCAAAACTAACTTATTTTTTCTTAGATCCAATTATTTCTAGATCTAATAAAATTTTCACATTTGAAATTTAGGCTGGAAAATTAAGTTAACCATCCTAATTAAATTGCAAACCATATTCGATAATGTAATGTGTATTTTAGCTTTTGATAATTTTACATATCGACATCGTATAAAACCAAAATTTTTAACTAATGTGATGAGTTTAATAATTTAGAATCTAAATAAACATTTAAATTGCAGGAATTTAAACAGTTTTAACTTTTTATACTTTTCTGTTTTTTCTCAAAAACTAATGTGATAAGTTAAATCTTTATTAAAAAAGATCAACCAAAATTACTTGATTGATCCATACTATTAGTTATCTTATTTTTTTTAATCATTGCACTAGCACCGTTGTTTATTAACTTCAAGGCACTAACATTGCTTAATTCAATATAATTTATTTATTAATTAATTTACTTCATTCTATTAGGAAAAAGAATTTTAAGATAATCTCTTCCATATTATAGTATCCTATAAATATATACAAATTTATCATCAACTTTATAAAAAATTAAATAATTATCTGATATCAAATATCTAAAGTTTGTTTCTATATTTATTCTTGTAGATACATTAGTCCCTATTAGAGGAAATTCTTTTAATAAAGTATATTTTTCTATAATTTAACTATATTTAAAGCAGATTTTGGACTTTCTAAATCCTTTGAAATACAAGTTTCAATTAGAACCTTTGTTGCTAAAGGGTTGATCTTTAGTTTATGCATCACATCAGAGCCCCAACTTTTCTTTAACCTGTTCTTCTGTCATCCAATCTTCATCTTTGCTAATTCTATTCTCAGCTTTTAATAATTTTGATAATAATTTAATTGTGACTTGATTTTTATCATATTCGTCAATATCAACAATAGCAAATTTCCCTCGTCCATTTTTAGTTAAAAAAACTGGCGAGCCTGACCCAATATCTTTTAATATATTATTATAATTTCTTAAATCAGAAACTGGTTTTATATTCGGCATAATATCATCTCCTTATTACCATTACATCACTATCATCCACTTAATTCAACTCCTTATTTTAAGTAATATATTACTTAAAATAATCAAAATATCAATTAAGTAACTAATTGTATTCTTTTTTTTAATATCTAACTAGAATTTAACCGATTACAAGCATTATATATAGAGTTATCTATTCGAGTTTCCTACCCCACTACTCTTATTTTTTTATATGCATGTAAATACTTTTTAAACTACAATTAGATGTTTATATTCCCCAGTTTTTTTGTTTTTATAATAGGTTCTTTCATAATTTACATTTCCAAATATTGTTTCTATATTTTTCTCATGTCGATTAAATATTTCATAATCTCTTTTTCTTTGTTCGTTTTGTCTTAATTCTTCGTCTAAATTAGATAATATTTCTCCTACTATATTTGCCATTGATTCATCTATTACTTTTTTTAAAACAATATTTAATTCAGATAATCCGCCTTCTATTAACAAATCATCACTTTTTTTAATTATTTCCTTTAAATTTTCAATAACTTGGTGTAAAATTAATTTCATAGAAATCATCTTCTCTTTTATTTAATATGTTTGTAGTTATTCTTATTATAATAAATTTGAAGATGATTTTCTATTTCTAATTCTATCTTTTCTTTTTTTTTAATTCCATAAAGTAATTTTACACTAAGTCAATCGGCAAGTACAAATCATTTCTACATTTGTTATTGTAATTAATCGATATTGACAATTATTCCCTAATCCTTCATTATCGGAACTCTTCCAAACTAATGTGATGATTTGATAATTTAGAATCTAAATAGACATTGTAATTGCAGGAATTTAAACAGTTTTAACTTTTTATACTTTTCTGTGTTTTTCCAAAAACTAATGTGATGAGTTTAATATTTTTTCCTAAAAAAATTTCATCCGATATACTAAAATGGCTCATAACAACTATTTTAAGTAAAGATGATATCTCTTATATTCAGAAACGGACGACAATCTATTTCGTCTGACAATATAATTATTCCAGAAAGTGGTGATCTATGAAACTAAAAAAATAAATTTAATTAACAAAAAAAACAAAAATAAGTACAAGTAGACTTATCCACTGTGGATAACTTTCTTAAAAACAAAATAAAGACTACAAAGGGCACAAATGTTTGCTCGGGTTTAAATTTACCTTTTGGAGCTGGCTTAATTAGTTTATCAAAGGATCAATCTAAAAGATGGGTTATTATAATAGATGAATCTCAATATTTAAGAACAGGCATTTTAAATGATCTAAAACTACTTTTAAATTTTGAGATAGATTCAAAGAATTATGCAAGTTTGATTTTAGCTGGTCAGCCTTTATTAAATAATATTTTATCGAAAAAAGTACATGAAGCTTTGAAACAAAAAATAGTAATGAATTATACTTTTCAAGGTATAAGTAAAAAAGAAGGTAAAAAATATATACTTGATAATATAAAAGAAAATGGCGTTTATCATAAAATAATAACCCCAGCTCTCATAAGCCAGGGTATAGGTTCGGTGAAGATTTAGTTATATTTATATGAATTTAAATCTCTATCGCTTGTGAATGAGAATAATCAATTATACAAAAATCATCGGTACACCTATAAGCAACTTCATCATGCATCTTATCAATTAATACTTGAGTATCTAATACACCATATTTATGAATCACTTCATCCAAGATTTTAATTTCATCATCAGATAGGTTTTTAATCTGATAATCATTATCTGGTAAAAAATGATATGATTCATTACCATTAATTAAATGAACATCATAACGTATACCCTCTAATTCTAATATTTCTTGATAAGATTCAGGAACAGCCCCCATTGGTAATGCTTTATAAACTAAACCACTGATACTTCTGTTTTTTAATTTATAGGATATTGAATCAGAATACCATAACAATTTCATCAATTTAACTTTATATAAATTGCTTATTTTACTCGCCAAGTAATTAACCATTTCCACTACTTTATCTAAATTTAATTCAGAATTTCCTCTATCTTCTTGATGAAATTCTGCATACATAGCTTCAATAGTTTCAATTAAATATTCATTTTGCTTATTTCGATATTCCCTATTACCATTTTTAACTAATTTTTTATAAGATTTATCACTCAACTCATCTTTAGAATCTTTAACGAGTTCTAAAAACCAACTTGGATCTTTACTAATCTTTTTCAAAAGTCTATCATAAGCCTTATCTTGGACTTGATGATTCTCATAACGAGTAATCGTCTTTTCCCCTATCCCTATAATTTTAGCTAAATCCAATTGACTAATACCATATTTTTTTCTAATATTTTTAATTTCTTTAGAAGTTAACAACCCAACTTTACTTCTATAAGCATCTTTCATTCTTAAAGAATTTTCGTTCATCATTTTTTCACTTTCACTATATTGATCAGTATTTGAACAATATTTGTAAGTTACTCGAAATTTAACTTTTTCTCCTTTAAATACATTTTCTTCTTTCTTTTCAACAATGTCAATTTCATGTTCCTTCATACACATTATACAAAATTCATTAATCGATTTAATTTTTTTCATTTAAATCACCTCTTATTCTTATATGGAAAATCTTCTTTAGTGAAGTCCCATTGCGAAAAATGAAACGACATTACTAAAACAAAACTTCCCCCTGCAGCTTTTTGTATACTTAATAAATCCACTCTAATCTTTATATATACATCTTTTCCCGCATACATTTTCCCAAAAACTCTCATCTCTGATAAATCTGGATACTTTCTATCTTTAACAGTCTTAATATAATCTGTAGGCTTTAATTTATTTAATTCTCTTCTAAGTGCTTGATTCGGCACCTCATCTGGAAACAAATTTTCTATAGTAAATTTATTTGTTACTTCTTCTTTCTTGTGAGCATCTGATTTTCTTTCTATTAAAAACTCTAATCTAGTACTTGGCTGTGTTAATGCATATTTTAATTTTGTTAAATAATCTTGAATCTCAAATTTTGTTTCTATTCTACTATCATTTTTTCTATCTTCTATACTCATTATAACACTCCTAACCTATTTAGTCAATATTTTTGGTATCAAATGATACCATATTGTTTGTTATAATTAACTACTATATTCTTCTTTCAAAATTTTATAATATTTTTTTACCCACTCTGCATAATGATTAATACTCATGGGTCCTTTTTGAAACCTATTAAAATATTTTATTGATTTATCAATTCTATTAGATCTAAATAAATAATATTATAATCGTAAATTTATCTCACTTAATTGAGGTATATTTTTGAGAGTTCTTATCTTTTCAATAACTTTATTTATATAAGAATTCATTACTGTTTTTATATGTTTTTTAAGCCTATGATCTTTTTTTAAATATTTAGGTGAGATACATTCATCAATAATATCTAGTTCTTGCATTAAAGCATCATCAAGTAAACCATTATTAGTAAATATCTCGTTTAATTCTACCATTTGTTTATAAACTTTTTCAAAATTACTACTTCTGGTCTTGCATAAGATAATTTTTTCTTTATGTAATTCACATCTTTTATAGACTTCATAAGGATATATTTTTTTAAATCCGTCTTCAATATCAATAATAGCCTCATTTTTAAAATAATATTGAACCAAATAGTATATTGATTTTATTTTAAAACAATCAGGGGTTTTGACTATTATTGAATTATCTAAATTAAAATAAATCTCTTTTAGGGTTAGATATTTTGATAAACAATCCAAATTAAAGTACTCATCAAGATTATCATAAATGTTTAAAATTAAAGAATCAAACATATAACCAAATTTCAAAAGTTGGATTTGAAACTAATAATTTATAATCATTTTCACTATCACAACTGTCTATTATAACTTCTTTGATATTATCTGGTACATCACAATCATATACTAATTATCTATCAAAATTTCTATATTTTATCCGATTCTCTTCATTCTCAAAAAAATTATTTGTATAATTTAAAACTCTTTGTGCATTCCCGGCTGCATTTGTAATCTTTAACACTAAATGATTGCATTTAGAACTTTTTTCAATACTATCTTTAAACAAGTCAAAATAGGCTTTTTCAGTTTTACCTTCACAAAACAATATTGTATTACCTAGATTCTGTTTAATCGGTTGAGGACTTCTTTCCTCTTTCAAATTTATCCTTGCCATAGTTATCACTAATTATTCAATACGTTATAAGAATCAATTATAGGAATTGCTCCATATTTACCTTTAAAATAATCTTTGTCAAAAGAAGCATCACTTCTAACTTCTAGATCATATAATGTATAAAATTTAGATTCTCCTTTTTTATTCTTATCAACTAATCCAACCTCATCTCTTCTAAATTGATCTTTATTCATTAAAGAGATATCATGAGTTACAAAAATTAATTGGCCTTTATGATTATCCTTTGAAACAAACATATCTACTATAAATTTTGCTAATACAGGATGTAATCTTGAAGACATTTCGTCTACTATAAAAACGCCACCATTTTCCATAATTTCTAATACTTGCTGGATGAATGATAAAAATCTTATTGTTCCCGATGATTCGTATTGTAATTTGAATTTTTTTGAATCTACTATTTCATTATTCTTATTATAAATATTATGCACTGTCTTTAATACAGAAATTTTCTCTT
This sequence comes from Bacillota bacterium, assembly GCA_051744845.1. GTDB lineage: Bacteria > Bacillota > Clostridia > Peptostreptococcales > Acidaminobacteraceae > JBNJDJ01. The sequence continues at coordinate 2,133 of JBNJDJ010000068.1, read as the reverse complement.
CCTGATCAAATTCTGGTTTATTTATTATCTCTTCTTCAATAATAATATCATCTATCCCTAAATCAACTTTCTGAATATATTTAACTACTTTTTTTCTGAATTGTTCATCTTCTCTTAATCTCTTAGAGGGACCTATTCCTACATTTAATCCTTTAATTGTAGTTTCAATTATTATTTCTGAATATAAATTTAATTTATTAATAAAAAAGAATTTAAATTTTTCTACAATATCTTTTAAAGGATTTTCACTAATAAAATAATCTAAAACACTTATATATAAGCGATCTAGTCTATTTTTAGAAAGTTCATTTAATTGTTCATAATATTTTTCTCCAAATTTTAAATTTGTTTTTTCTCTATCAAATACTAATTCTTCATTTACTTCTAACCATTCAGTTAATATTTCATTATTTTTTATTGAAAACCCATACTGAAATAAGTATTCATTATAAAAGATCATCTCAAATTCGATTACATCATCTGGATCTTTAGATAATAAAAATGATTTCAATCTGGTGCTAATCTTTTTATTAGGTAATTCTTCTTTGTCATTATCAAAAAAATTATTTCTTACAATTTCATCAAATGTTGCAATAGCACTAATCAAATTAGATTTCCCACTTGCATTTGGACCATAAATTGCTAAACTTTTTAAAACATCATGTGTTTCTCCATTAATTATATGATGCGGATGCTCTCTGTATGTACCTTTTCTCATATCTATTATTACATCTTCTTTGAATGATGTATAATTTTTCGCTCTAAACATTACAAACATAATGTTCACCTCCTATTAAAAGTATATATCTTTTATACAAATTTATCAATAAAATTATTCGATATTTTCGAATTATAAATATATTTATAACTTATATATACCTATAAAACACTATTTAAAAATATATTTATCTAATTTTTCTAATTTTATGCATCTTTAAAACATTATAAAATATATTCCATTAAAAAAGTCCTAGAGATTTCCCCTAAGACTTATTTATATATTTTATTATTAAAATTCAATTTAAATTATTACTTTTCTAAATTCCACAATTAATTGTTTAATCAATCTAACTGTAATAATGTGAGGAGTATCAGAGTTTTTCCAATGAAAATGGCCTAAAATTATTAAATTTTACAATTTAGAATTATTAGAAAATACTTAAACTAAAACATACTGGCAAATATTGACTTTACTTTATTATACAAAAATTTAATTAAACATAATTGATTACCAGAGCCATTATTATTTGTCTCAATTATTTTCAATTTATTAAAATAATACTGGTCTTTGTACTCAATAATTCTAAATTCTTTTTCTATAAGATAATTCCTTTTTAAAGAAGATAAACATTGCTTATTTTTTTTATTATTATTAATATCTTTCACAATTAATTTTCCTTCATATTCTCCAAATACTGCGTATATAGGTTCCCGAACTGAATCATATTTCATATCCTTATGATTTTCTTCAAAAATAACTAAAATTTTATTCTGAGCAATAGCAGTTTCTAAACCTAATAAATATGGTACAAATAAAAAAAATATTGAGAATAATAGTATAACGATTGATAAATATTCAACTAATTTAACCTCATTTTTTAAAAATTTTAACATCTTTTTAAAGTAATTTAAGTTACCCATAAAAGCAAATATTATAACTATAATTACAGTATATTTGTATTTGAAATCAACAATAAACAAAATCAGAAATATAGCACCTGTTATTAATGAAATCCCCCAAATTGATTCTAATTTCCTATAAAAAAGATACATTACAATAGTAATAGAAGCACTATAAAATTTCTCGTAATATTTTTTTCTAATACACTTGAAAATAAAACATCTATAAATTGTGGCTGTATTTTATAAATATGGTAATAACCTAGTCTATAAAAATAATAAAAAGCATATAGATAAACAGTAATAATTGGCAAAAATAAATATTGATGTTTTCTTAAAATAATCTTATTCCTTTCTCTTCAGAAGGTTTTGCTGCAACAGAGTTGTAACACGACCTTCTAACTTAGCATACTGCGGTAATTATCAAGAATTTTGTCGTTTAATTTTTTATTTTCCAAATCTTTTTCATATTCTTTTATTTTTATTTCTTTTAAAATTAAATCAGCTAAATCT
>JBNJDJ010000067.1:0-10007 GCA_051744845.1 Bacillota bacterium | reverse complement strand
TTCATTTTTTTAGTATTAAATACAAATGGGAAGAAAAATTAAGATTTATATTAAAACTGAAGATGTAAATATTACCTGGCTACCGAGTATTCCAATTGGATTAATTAAAATGATACTTCCAATATTTATTAAATTTAACAATAAATGGAATAATCAAAAACAAATAAAAGATAAAAAAGATAAATCTTTAAATTATCTAAAAAATATAGATTTTGATATAAAGGAAATTAAATTGTTTTTAGATGTATTAAAAACTTGCGATCCATGTACTTTAGTAGAAGTTGATTCTAATGACGCTTTAGTATTAATTAAACTAGTTTAGGAGGGACATATGAAAAATGATCTTTTAGGAAGTTGTCCAGTATGTAGCAATGAATTAACAGTAACAGAAATAACTTGTTTTAATTGTCAGACTAAAATAAGTGGAAAATTTAAAATGTCTAGTTTTGAAAAATTAACTGATCAACAAAAATATTTTGCTTTAATATTTATAAAAAATGATGGAAATATTAAAAATATTGAACAGGAGCTAGGGATTTCTTATCCTACTGTAAAAAATAAGTTGAAAGAAGTAAAAAAAGCACTAGGTTTTAAAGACAAAAAGCCTAAAGTTGATAAAGCAAAAATTTTAGATCAAATTAGTAAAGGAGAAATAGCTCCTGAAGAGGCAGTAAAATTATTAAAATAGGAGGTAATTAAAATGTCTGAGGAAAGAATTAAAATTTTAAAAATGTTAGAAGAAGGTAAAATAACAAGTGAAGAAGCATCGGATTTATTAGAAGCAATTGATGATGATAGCGGTGAAGAAACTAAACCAGTTGAGATGAGTAAAAGTTATTCAAAAAAATATTTAAAAATTAGAGTTTATGAAGAAAATGACGATACAAAAGTGAATATGAATATTCCAATTAAACTTGTTAAAGCAGGATTATCTTTTGCTCAAAGCATTAATTCTGGTGTTCAAGGAGTAGAAATATCAGGCCAACAAATTGAAACAATTCTAGAAGCAATAGATCAAGAGTTAGAAGGAGAAATTTTAAATATTGAGGCAGATGGTGGGAAAACAAAGGTAATTATATTTATAGAATAAAAAATTAATAGAAAAATTATTTGCTTAATAGATTTCAATTAATTTATTAAGCTTTTTTATTTTACTATATTAAAAAAGTAGTTAGACTAATACATACTTTATTATTATAAATACTATTTTACTTTATTTAGTATTTAAATTATAATCCGTCTTTTTTCTTAATAAATTAAATTTTTTCTTTTTTAAAAAGAATTTAAAAAAGTAATTATGGATTTTCAGTAGCAATTGACATATACCAAAAACAAAATGCGACATTAATAGTTTAGAAATGCATATTAATATGTCGTTAGCTAAATCAAATAATAATAATAATGTTTTTTTAATTCAAAAAATAATATTAAGTTTTTAAAAACTGCTTATCAATTTATAACTGGTGTTACTATATATGCTAAAGATCTAGTAGTTGTGACCAATCTGACAGTGAATTTATGCAAAGGATTGAAACCAGGCTATGAAAAACTAGTAACGATTGCTAGGTCAACTTTTAATAAATGTCCGTTAATACGTATACTAGCTAAAAAAAGACAATCAATACGTATTGAATTAAGAAATCCAGATCCATCAGCTAATCCATACTTAGCATTAGCTTCTATTTTAAAAACTGGGCTTGATGGTATTAAAAAGGATATGAAACCTTCAAAAGCAGTTGATAAAAATGTATATGATTTAACAAAAGAAGAAATAAAGTCACTTAAAATTGAAAGTTTACCTGAAAATTTAAATCAAGCTATAATGTATTTAAAAAAAGATTCTGTTATAAAAAAAGCTTTAGGAAAGCATGTTACTGAAAAACTAATGGAAGCTGGATTAAAAGAATGGAGAGATTATTCTAAAGCTGTATCCGAGTGGGAATTAAAAACATATTTAAGAAAATTTTAAAAATTTAGCAAAGGTGATATTAATGAAACCAAAAAGTATCTTAGTAGCTCATTTTAATAAAAAATCTAGAATAAAAATATGTAAATTATTGTCTAAAAAAGGATATATTACCTATCAAAGTACAAATAGTAGTAATACATTAAGATTAGTTAGAAGTTTTTTACCTGATTTAGTTTTAATAGATGCTAAGTTGCCAGGTATGCATTCATATAAAGTTGGTAAGATTATTGAAAAAGATAAATTATCAAATGTTATTTTCATCATCGATAGAATAGATTCAACTTTTGAAAAAAATATTGAAAATATGAAGATATATGCCTATATTTTAAAACCTATAAGATCTAGTTCTTTGTATCAAAAGGTGGATTTTGCTTTAAAGAATATGAAACGTATAGGAAATTTAGAATCTAAAATACTAGATTTAGAATTTGAAATTAAAACTAAAAAAATTATTAATAAAGCTAAAGTAAAGCTAATGAAAGATTTAGATATTAGTGAAAATGAAGCATACAAAAAAATAAGAAATGAAAGTATGAATCAATCAAAAAAGATGATTGATATAGCAAATGAAATTTTAAATACTAAAAGAATATAATAAAAATTAAGTTAATCATAATAGTAACATTTTAATAAAAAATAGAAAAAGTATTTTGAAAAAAATTAAAAGAATTTTTTCAATAGAACCAGAATTTATCTCCGTTGAAGGTGATTCTTCTAATAATTCTTTCGAAATTTTTTTAGGAATTAATTAAGATATTGATTTCTATAATTTAATAAAGAGTCTAGAAATTAAATATTTATTGGAAAATTTGAATATAATAAGTTACAACATATAAGTCTATTTAAAGATCATATATCAATTTTTTTAGAAATAGCTTCGTAATTTTGTGGAAACTCAAATTAGATTGTTGTTTGAAAAATAATTTGATCTATGTTAATATATATTTAAATTAAATAACAATTTGTTTTCTAGGGTTCCGCAGTGTAACTGGCAGGTCCAAGAGAAAACGCATGTAAAAGTGTACACGGAAGGATAAAAGCCTGGGAGATATTGAAAAATATTTCCTAGGCTTTTTTTTATTAAGGAGGGATAATTTTAAAATAATGTTTGTTATTAAAATAGTTACTAGAAAGTTAAAGTATGAATATGAAAGTAGGAGGAAATATGCAAAAATTTATTATTAAAAAAGATTTTTTAAAGATTTTTCCAAATGCAAAATTTGGAGTAGTATTAGCAAAAGATTTAATAAATAAATATGATGATAAAGAGTATTATCAAAATTTGATTAAAGAGGCTGAGTATGAGGCTAAAAAATTTATAAAAAAAGATCAGTTAAGTAAAAATGAAGTAGTTAAAGTATGGAGAGATGCTTTTAAGAAATTTAAAACTAAAAAAGGAGCTCGAGCATCTATTGAGGCATTGCTTAAGCGAGTGCAAAAAGGAAAATCATTATCATCAATTAATCCTTTAGTAGATATATATAATTCAATATCACTTAAGTATGGATTACCTTGTGGTGGAGAAGATATTGATAAATTTGAAGGTAATGTAAGATTAACTTTAGCTAATGGAGATGAAGATTTTGTCAGATTAGGCTCTGATAAAAATTCACCGCCATATAAAGATGAAGTTGTTTACAAAGATGATGCTGGAGCTATATGTCGTTGTTTTAACTGGCGAGAGGCTATGCGAACTATCTTAACTGAAAAAACTAAAGATGCATTTTTAATTATTGAATTAATTGATGATAAAAGAGAGGATGTTTTAAAAGAAGCAATTAATGATTTATCTAATCAAATTGAAAATAGATTAGATGCTAATTGTAGTTTTCATATATTAGATAAAAACAATCGAGAACTAAATTTAAAATAAAGTATTTATTAAAAGAGGCTATTAATTAATGGCCTTTTTTTAAAAAAATCTTGTAATATTAATAGTTTATATAAAAAAATCATTTTTATTTATTTGAAATTATTATATACTTATAATGTATAAAGAAGTATAATATTAATAAATAACCTTTTGAAATACATTGTTTATTTAATTCATAATTGAAAGGATTCATATATGAAAAGTATTAAAACTAAAGGTATCATATTTATTTTTAGTATTTTAGTAACTGTTTTAATAACAATTTTGTTAATAAGTCATAATTTTATAAAACAATGGGCTATTGATGAAAAAATGGAAGATATTAAAATGACCACTAAATCTACTAGAAACTTAACTGAAAGATATATTTCTAATTATGTATTTCCTATTAAAGAGTTATCAAAAGTAAAAGATATTAAAAGTATGGACTGGGAAAAACAAAGGAAAGTTTTAAAAGAACAAAAAGGTCTAGACTATTTAACATTAGCTATTGTTAATAAAGAAGGGATGGCTTATTATCCAAATGGAAATATATTAGATCTATCTGATAGAGGTTATATAAAAAAATCTTTAAAAGGAGAGTTTAATATATCTCCTGTTTTAACAAGTCGAGTAACTCATAATCCAGTAATGATGATAGCTCAACCAATTTATAAAGATAAAAAAGTTGTTGGTAGTTTAATTGCAAGGATTAATCCAAAATTTTTAACTGATTTTATAGGAGCTAAATCAAGTGAAGTTTATAATATTTACTTTGTATTAAATGATTTAGGTAATATAGTTCTTCATTCTGAAAATGGATATAAATTTAGAAACTATAATTTTTTAACTTTTAAAGAGAGTGATTTTGGTTTTAATGGATTAAAATCAGTAGTTAAAAAATCTTATAATTCTGATAGTGGTTTTGGAAGTTTTACTAAAGATAATGAAAAAATATATGTTGGGTATTCAAATATTGAAAGTTTAAATTGGAGATTTTTTCTAGGATTTTATGAAAAAAATGCATTAAAAAACCTTAAACATTTAGATTTTATATTTATAATGATTGGATTAATTTGTACTATTTTGTTAGCAATGATTGCTTGGTTTATTACTAAATCTTTTACAAAACCAGTTATAAATTTATCTAATTTATTTGAAAAAGCAGCTAACGGTGATCTTACAGTAAGAAGTGATTATAAAAAGGATGATGAATTAGGAAAAGCATCTAAAAGTTTTAATAAAATGATGAAAAAGATACAAGAATTAACTTATTTTGATCCTGTGACAGATTTGAAAAATGAACAAGTTTTAAGAAATGAGTTTAAAGAAAATATTGAATTTAATAAAAATAATAAAAAGAATATTATGATCATACAAATTAAAAAATTCTCTAAAATTAATGAAATGTTTGGTTATAAAAAAGGGGATTTATTATTAAAATCAATTAGCAAAAAACTTTTAGATATTTTACCTGATGATGCTATTTTATATAGAGGAAAAGGCGAACAATTTGTTGTGTTTTTCCCAATAGAAATCAGTAATAAGGATTTAAAATCTATTGGAGAAGAAATTGTTAATAAAATAAAAGGTCCGGTAAATATACAAAATGATACATTAACAACTGATCTTAAAATAGGTATTTCCCAATTTCCTAAAAATGGTGTTGAAATTGAAAATCTGATTAAAAAAGCAGTTTTTGCTAGTAATAGTATAATAAATATAAAAGAAAAAAATATACAATTTTTTAAAGATGAATTATATGATGAAAATTTAGAGATACAAAATTTAATTAAAAAAATTAAAAAAGCTATTGATGAAGATGAGATGTTTTTAAAATATCAACCAATATATAATTTAGAAGATATGGATATTAAAGAAATGGAAGTTTTAATTAGGTGGGAAGATCCTGAAAAAGGTTTAATATCTCCTGGCAAGTTTATACCTGTTGCTGAAGAAAATAACTTAATTAGTCAAATAGATTTTTGGGTTCTTAAAAAAGCAATGTCTCAGATGCAAAAATGGAAAAAATCAGGTATCCCTTTAGTACCAGTTTCTATAAATATTTCATCAGAAACTTTTGAAAAGGATAATTTTGAAAATTATTTAGAAGAAGTATCAACTTATTTTGGGATTGATCCTAATTTAATACAATTAGAGTTAACTGAACGTACCTTTTTAAATAATATTGAAAAAACAATAAAGAAGTTTACTAGACTTAGAAAAAAAGGTTTCAAAATAGCAATTGATGATTTTGGAGTAGGTTATTCTTCATTAAGCTATTTAGTTAGATTACCAATAGATCATCTAAAAATTGATAGGTCATTTATTAAAAATATTAATAAAAGTAATGAAGCTAAGGTTATTATATCAACACTTGTAGATATGGGTAATAAATTAGGTGTTGAAGTAATATCTGAAGGTATTGAAATAAAGGAAGAGTTAGACTATTTAATGGATATTAAATGTGATAATGGTCAAGGTTATTTAATGAATAAACCATTAGATACAAAAGATATTGAAAATGTATTAACTGAAAAATAAAACTTATAAATATCATCTGTTTTCTAAAAAGATTATTTTAGAAAACAGGTGATATTTTTATTTAAAAATAAATGTAAAAAGAATGTAAACTCTAACTAATAAAATAAATATATTCCTTAAAGTAAACTTGTTTAAATGTTATACTTAAATAAAGCAAATCAGGAGGGATTATGAGTAAAGTTGCAAATATGATTAATATGGTACTTTATTTAACTCATCATAAAAGAGTTAAAATTAAAAAACTTTCTGAATTTTTAGAAATTAAACCTAGAATGGTTCGTATTTACAAAAATGAATTAGAACAAGCTGGTATATATATTGATTCAAAAAAAGGTAAATACGGTGGGTATTCTTTAAATCAACAAAAGATGATTAAAAATTTAGGTTTAAATTTTAATGAAATAAATTCTTTAAATATGGCTGAAAAGTATTTAATTAAAGAAAAATCTTTTCCTTATATCAAAGAGTTTTGTCAAGGAGTACAAAAGATTAATTATGAGTTTTCAAATGTAGTACCTAAAAGTAAAAAAGTGGAAATTAAATCTAAAGGTAAACAAAATGCTTATAAGTCAAAAGAGGATAATTTATTAGAAAAAATATATTTAGCTATTATTAAGAAAAAGAAGTTAAAAATAAAATATTATTCTTTAAGTAGTGATGAAACTAAAAATAGAATAATACATCCTTATTCGGTAATATTTTATTCTGGATTTGCTTATGTAATAGCATATTGTGAAAAGAGAAAGAAGTTTTTAAACTTTAAAGTTATAAGAATAAGAGAAATTGAAAATTTAAATAGTACTTTTAAAAAAGATCAAAGTTTCAATATTAAAGAAATTATAACACCAGGATATGGTTTTGTTCATGATAACTGGATTGATATAAAATTAAAAATTGATTTTCCTAAGTCTATTAGAGTTAAAGAAAAAATAATTGTAGAAAACCAAAAGATAAAAATGTTAGATGATAAAAGTATAATATTCACTGCTAAAATGATAAGTAAGCAAGAAATAATATCTTGGATTTTAAGTTTAGGATCATCTGTTACTATTTTAAAACCTTTGAGTTTAAAAGAGGAAATAAAAAAAGAGCTAAATAATATGATAAAAAATATATAACCGCGTATATATTGCCGGTTTTATTGTTATAATAAAGTTAACAAAAGATATATAAAACAAAAGCTCGAAAACAAGTGTTTAAGTAGTGTAAAGGATAAAATATGGAAAAGTATATTTTGGATATTAATAAAAAGATAATTTTAGATAATTTTGATGATTTAATAGCTGTTTTTTTAGGTGCTTATAATAAAAAAAATAAGAGGCTATTTTTCGATTGTAATGGTATAGAAGAATTTTTAATAAAACTTAATTTAGATGATCCTTTAGTCAAAAAAGAATTTTATATAATAGAGAGTCAGTTAAATGAAAAATTAGTTAATATAATTTATTCTAATTATGAAGATATTATTAAAGTTTTAAAAAATAAAAACTTAGATATTAATTGGATTAAAAATTTAGATGATAATAGATTAATTAAATGTTTATACAAATCAATTTATGATTTTTATAAATCAGATGAGAGTATTTTTTTTAAAGATGCAAAGTCTGAAGATCTTGATTATATTAAAAAGTGGTTAAATAATAATGAGTCTATTTTATATTATTTTTTCGTTTTTTACGAATATAATCAACTTTTAAAGTCCAATTCAAAATTTAAAGATAAGTTGAAAAAGTTATTTGAAAATTATTTAGAAAATTTAATCGATAAATATAGTAAAAGTTTAATTGATTTTAAAGTTAAAGAGTTAAATAAGGAAATCAAAGATTTGAAAAAGAATCAAAAAAAGCTTAAAAAAATTATTGAATCGAAAAAGGATAAAAATTTAGAGTTGATTCAAGATAAAAAGAATATAGAAAGTAGACTAAATAAAAAGATAGAACTTTTAAAAAAGGAAAATAAAGAAAGTTTAAATAATTTAAAAAAAGAAAATAAGAAACTTAAAGAAAAAAATGAATCTATTTTAAATACTATGGTTTCTAAAAAAGAATACAATTCAAAAAGAAAAGAAGCTAAAAAATATTTAAAAAAGTATAAAAAATTTAAAGATAAGTTTTATAAACTAAAAGAGAAAGAAGATGAATTTAGAGTTAGTATTTTAACTGTAGAAAAGTATTTAAAGAATAATGGTGTTGATAGAAAGTTAAGCCAATTAATCAGATTATATGATGATTCTTTAGTTACTGGAAATATTAACAATAAATATATTGATAGGCATCTTTATAAAATTGCTTATGTATCTATACAAGAAGATGGTCATTATTATATTGATGATAAAGGTCAAAAAAATAAGTTGTTAAATTTGCCTAAAGAAATATATTTAGAAAATAATCAATTTATCGCAGTTTCTTCAAATCATATTTTTATTAAATCTTTTGATTATGTCTTTAATAAAACTGATAGTTTAGATTTTAATTTTTATGAAATAATTGATACTGATCCTGTGAAAATATATGTAGATATAGATAACGTTTTAGAAATAAATACTAATGGTAAAAAATTTGGTAAAAGTGAAATAGTTGTATTAGATTCTAATTATCAAGTGATTGATAGAAAATCTAAAAAAATATCTAAAATACTATCTTCATTTTTCAAATCAATTAAAACTAAAAAACATAAAATTATATATATTGAAAAAGAAGTATCTAATGGATATATAGGATTTGATTTAATAAATAAAAAAGAAATTATTATTTCTAATAATTTTGATGTTTTACCTCACTCTATAGTAAGCATCTATAAAGGTAAATTAATTAAAAGATTTAAAATTGATAATTATTTAAAAGATAAGACCATTTTAAATAATTTACAAGTAGGATATTTTATAAAGGATAGTTCAAATGAATATATTGAAGATATTGATGGAAATAGATTAAATTATAATTTATTTTTTAATAGAAATGATTTTTACTTAAAAATAGGTTCAGTTATAGGTTATGATAGATTTAAAAATATTATAAAGGTCTATGATAATAGTGGAAATATTAAAAAGACAGATGAAAAAAGAATTTTAGAACATAATAGTAAAATGGATTCAAAAAATAAAGGTATAAAAAGAGAAATAATTTATGATAAAAGTTTTTTAATAATAGGAAATAAAAGTCTTTCTAATAGATATATTAAATCTTTTAGAAAAAAAGGTGTTAAAGTAGATTTTGTTTCTGGACATGAAAAATATGCTAGAATTTTTTCTAAGGCTAAAGAGTTTAATAACATTTTATTTATAACCAAAGCCGCTTCACATCAAAACTATTATAGATTAAAAGATGATTTTAATGATAAATTAATCTATATTAATTTTGAAGGAGCTAATAGGTTAATAAGATATGTTTTTGAAAATGAACTGAAAAAGAAATGATTTATTAAAGGAAAAAGTTGAAGAACAAAGAAAAACATATATCTTATTAGAAAGATTAATAAAAGAAAAAAATGATAAATACCTATATAAAGATTCTTAAGATTCAAAAGAATATAAATAGAAAGGAGTAAATATGTCAAAATTAGTTAATAAACTTTATAAGTTAGCTAGAAAAGCTAATGATATTGAAACATTAACAAGTGGAGATCCTAAAAAAATGGCTAAGC
>JBNJDJ010000066.1:0-10379 GCA_051744845.1 Bacillota bacterium | reverse complement strand
ATTAAGCGAAGTTAATGTATAGAAAGATTTGATTTAAGTTTAAAAGTTTTGAGTGTAAAGTGAGATACGTGAAATTGAAAGTTTTTAGTTTTAAGTTAAGTTCTATGTTTTAACAGAAAGTTTATTAAAAAGAGATAAGTAGGTTAAAAGAAATAAGTTTGATTTTAAGATAACGAAAATATACATTAACTTCGCGATTTAAATTAAATAAAAGTATTTAACCATCTAATTATTTAGTTGGTATTTTTATTTGAAATATTATTTTTTATTAAATAATTTTTATGATAAAATTAATTGAGGTGTTTATTATGATATCAACTAAAAAAGATGCTAGAATTATTATTAATGCATTAAAAAATGGCGGTATTCCTAAAAATTATTTAGAAGAGCTTGTAGTAGGCCGTGAAAAAGAGATTAATGAATTTAAAAGAAATTTAAAAAATTTAGAATATGATACTGGTGGTTTTAAAATAATTTTAGATAATTATGGAACTGGTAAAACTTTTTTAGTGAATTTATTAAAAGAAGTATCTTTAAAAAAAGATTATGTTGTATCTTATTTTCCAGTTGATAGAAGTTTTAGATTTAACAAACTTGATGATTTATACTATTATATAATGCATAATTTATATATTAAGAATTATGAAAATAATGCAAGTTTTAGTAATATTTTTGATATTTGGATATCAAATTTAAAGAAAGCACCTGATAAAATGCAAGCGACAAATGAGATTAACTATGTAATAAAGGAAATGAAGAAATATAATGATACATTTGCAAGAGCGTTATTATCATATATTAGGTATAAAATAAATGATGATGAAAAGATGATTGATGTTGTTACTTCTTGGTTAAGTGGAGAAAAAAATATACCATTTAAAATGAAAAAAAAGTTTAATGTAAAAGGAAGTATTGATAAAAGTAATGTTTTTGATTTTTTAAAAGGTTTTTCTAAACTAACTGACTTACTTGGATATAAAGGTTTAGTTGTTATAGTAGATGAAATTGATCTTATTTTAAATGAGAGAGTTGATATTCGTAAAGACGCCTATAATAATATTAAACATATAATAGATTTATGTGCTTCTGGAGATTTAAATAAAACTTTTTTTGTTTTAACTGGAAGTAAAAAAATAGTTGAAAATGAAAAAAAAGGTTTTAGATCCAATGAAGCTTTAAGTCAAAGACTCGGGCAAGCTATAGATTCGTATAGTTCAGAGATTAATGATATTAGACAACCTATCATTGAATTGAGTAATATAAATATGAAAACTTTAGAAAAATTAACAAATAAGATTGTTAAAATATATAAGTTAGCATTTGATGTGAAATTAAAAATTTCTAATATTTCTCTTAGAAATTGGGTTTTATATACTTATCAAAAAAATGGAAAAGATGTTAAAAAACTTAAAATCAGAGAATTTATTACTAGGCTTTTACAAATTTTAGATACAATTGAGCAAAATCCTAATAACCATATATATGATAAAAATTTAAAAATGAGTTATAATGGAAAAAAGTTAATATTTACTAATCAGTTGATAAATTAACAGAGAAAGGATTTTAATGAACCAATTAGATTTAGCAAAAGATAAGTTGATTAATGATAACTTAACATTATGTATAGTAAGAAATGGAAAGGTTTTTTATAAAACTAAAAACAGAGGGATTTATCCTATTTATAAATTAGCAATTGATAAAAAGATAGATTTAAAAGAAAGTTTTATTGCTGATAAAGTTGTAGGTAAAGCTGCAGCAATGTTTTATGTTTTTTTGAATGCTAAAAACATTTATATTGATGTTTTATCTAAAAAAGCTTATGAAATTTTAAAAAATAATGATATAAATGTTGTTTATAATAAAAAAGTTGATTATATAATGAATAGAGAAAAAAATGGACTTTGTCCTGTTGAAAAATTATCTCAAGATATTGAAAAAGATAATTATAAAAAATTAATCAAAGAAGTAGAGAAGTTTTTAAAAAAAGTAAAGGTGATATAAATGAATAATACAAATAAATTAGTAAAAGCAAGTATATTTTTAGCTTTAGGTGTTTTATTTCCAATTGTTTTCCATATGTTTAAATTAGGTGGAAAAATGTTTTTACCAATGCATATTCCAGTATTATTAGCAGGAGTATATTTAAATCCAATTTTAGGGCTTATTGTAGGGGCTTTAACTCCTCTGTTAAGTAGTGTATTAACAGGTATGCCAATATTATTTCCTATAGGTTTTATAATGATGTTTGAGCTAGCTGCTTATGGATTTTTCATGTCTTTATTTTTTAATAAATTTAAGATGGATAAATATATTTCTTTAATAATAACTTTGATTATTGGGAGGGCTGTAGCTGGTTTAGCAGTATATGTATTAGTTTTAAATACTCAAATTCAATTAAAACCTCTAGCTTATGTTAAAGGAAGTATAGTTACAGGTTTACCAGGGATAGTAATTCAATTAATTTTAATACCTGTTTTAATAATTTATTTAAGAAAAAGTCAAAAAAGTTTTTAATTTACACTTGACATTAATATATATAATAGATATACTTATTGTTAAATAAAAATAAATATTAATCTTTTGATTAAGAAAGTAGTTTTTTAAAAAATTAAAGCGAGCTAGAGTAGAGTGTGAGTCTGGTAATTTTTTAAAAAATGAAACAGAGCTTATGAAGAATATTTTGAATATCGTATATCTGCGTTAAAGATTTAAGTGAAAGGCATGGTCTTTAAATAGAGTGGAACCGCGAGTTAATCGTCTCTAATTAAAGATTTTTTTATTTTATGAATATCTATAAATATATGGATTATATATTTTTGCCTTTAACTAGAGTGGAATCGCGTAATAATCGTCTCTAAGAGAGGCGATATTTTTTTATCTATTGTGAATAAATATAAATAGAGATGAATATTATTACAAAAATGTCTTGACATTTATTTTAAATGTAGTTATACTTGTAATCAAATAAAAATGAATATTGATCTTTTGATTAAGAAAGTAGTTTTTAAAGAAATTAAAGCGAGCTAGAGTAGAGTGTGAGTCTAGTAATTTCTTTAAAAGTGAAATAGAGCTTATGAAGAGTATTTTATATATCGTAAATCTGCGTTAAAGATTCAAGTGAAAGGGAAACCTTTAACTAGAGTGGAACCGCGAGTAAACTTCGTCTCTATATGAGATGAGGTTTTTTTGTTTTAAAGGAGGAAATTATGAAAAAGAAAGTTGTATTGGCTTATTCTGGAGGATTAGATACTTCAATTATTATACCTTGGGTAAAAGAAAATTATGATTTAGAAATTATAGCTGCATGTATTAATGTAGGTCAAGAAGATAATTTAGATTTAGTTGAAACTAAAGCTAAAGAAGCTGGAGCAAGTAAAGTATATGTTGAAAATGTTGTAGATGAATTTGTAAAAGATTATGTATTTCCATCTATTCAAGCAAATGCTGTATACGAAGGAAAGTATCTATTGGGAACAGCTTTAGCTAGACCATTAATTAGTAAAAAATTAGTAGAAATTGCTCATAAGGAAAATGCAGAGTATATAGCACATGGGTGTACTGGAAAAGGAAATGATCAAGTTAGATTTGAAACATCTATTGCAGCTTTAGATCCAAGTATTAAAATTATTGCACCATGGAGAATATGGGATATTAAATCTAGAGAAGATGCAATTGATTATGCTAAAAAAA
The DNA here is from genome assembly GCA_051744845.1 of Bacillota bacterium. Lineage (GTDB taxonomy): Bacteria > Bacillota > Clostridia > Peptostreptococcales > Acidaminobacteraceae > JBNJDJ01. The sequence goes on along the minus strand of JBNJDJ010000066.1, from coordinate 6,689 downwards.
GAAATATTAAATTAAATGTAACTAAAGAAAAAATTTATTCTAGAGATCAAAACTTGCTTCATATAAGTCATGAAGGTGGAGATATTGAAAATCCAGCTAATGAACCGGATTATAAAAAGCTTTTAAAAATGAGTAAAACTTTAGAAGAAGCAAGTGATGAAAGTGAAATTGTAACTATAGAATTTGAAAAAGGTATTGCTAAAAAATTAAATGGAGAAAAACTAAAGCCAAGTGCTTTATTAAATAAATTAAATGAGATTGGAGGAAAACACGGGATAGGTGTTATTGATTTACTTGAAAACCGTTTGGTAGGAATGAAATCAAGAGGAATATATGAAACACCTGGTGGGACTATTTTAATGCAAGCTCATGAAGAGTTAGAAAGATTGACACTAGATAAAGAAACTTATCAATATAAAGAACTTATTAGTCAAAAATATGCTCAATTAGTTTATAATGGGGTTTGGTTTAATAAATTAAAAGATTCACTAGATTCATTTATTTTAGAAACTCAAGAAAATGTAACTGGAAAAGTTAGTTTTAAACTTTATAAAGGTAATACTGTATTAGTTAGCAGAGAAAGTGATAATGCATTATTTGAAGAAAGTGTTTCATCATTTGGAGAAAGTGATTTATTTGACCATAAAGATGCTGAAGGTTTTATTAATATTTTTAATTTACCTTTTAAAATTGATGCAATAAAAAATAAAAATATAAAGCAGATGGAAAATAAAGAGGTGACAAATGAAAATATGGCAAAATAGATTTGATAAAAAAGATAATGATTTATTAGATGAGTTTAATAATTCTATTGATTTTGATTATATATTATACAAATATGATATCGAAGGATCTATAGCTCATGTTAAAATGTTAGCTAAGCAAAAAATAATCGCTGAAAAAGAAAAAGATATAATAATCGATGGTTTAAATTTAATAAAAAAAGAAATAAATAATGAAGACTTTGATTTTAATAAAAAAGATGAAGATATTCATATGGCAATAGAAAGACGTTTAATAGAAATAAAAGGTAAAGTAGGTAAAAAACTTCATACAGCTAGAAGTAGAAATGATCAAATAGCTTTAGATATGAAGCTTTATTGTAAAGATAAAATTAAATTAATCGAAAATAACTTAGTCAATTTACTTTCTATTTTAAATGAGTTAAGTAAGAAAAATATAGATGATTTTATGCCAGGTTATACTCATCTGCAAGGTGCTCAAATAATTAGAACGGGTTTTTATTTCCAAAGTTATTTTCAAAAATTCAAAAGAGATTTAGAGAGATTAGATGATTTAAAGAAAAGAGTAGATGTTTTACCATTAGGTACAGGGGCTTTAGCAGGAGTTAATTATAAAACAGATAGATTTTATTTAGCTGAAATTTTAGGCTTTAAAAGTGTTAGTCAAAATGCTTTAGATACAGTTAGTGATAGAGATTATATTTTAGAACTTTTAAATGATATATCATTAATAGCTCTACATTTATCTAGATTTTGCGAAGAGATAATTATATTTGCATCACAAGAATATAGCTTCTTTAAATTAGATGATGCTTATTGCACTGGAAGTAGCATAATGCCTCAAAAGAAAAATCCAGATGTAGCAGAACTAATAAGAGGAAAAAGTGGAAAGATGTTTAGCAACTATTTTGGTTTGTTAACAACTTTAAAAGGTCTTCCTTTAGCTTATAATAAAGATATGCAAGAAGACAAAAAATATTTATTTAATTCTTGTGAGGATATTTTAAAAGCTTTAAAGATATTTTCTAACATGATAAAAACTATGAAGTTAAATAAAGATAAAATGGAAAATGCTTGTAAAAATGGATATCTACAGGCAACAGATATAGCAGACTATTTAGTAAAAAAAGGTTTGGAATTTAGAACAGCTTACCAAATAGTAGGAAAAATTGTTAAAGATTTAGAAGAAAAGAATTTAACTTTTGAACAAATGACTATTTTAGAATATAAAGAATACTCTAAGTATTTTGAGAAAGACATTCATAAAGTTTTAAAATTAAATCATTCTGTAGAGATGAAAAAGTCTTTTGGATCTACAAGTAAAGAAAGTGTTTTAAAGATGATAAAAAATAGCGAAGAATTTTTAAAAGATTATAAAAAAAGTATTGACATTTGCATAAATATTAGCTAAAATGAATATCGATGCGTTTAATCTTTTAAATTAGTCCGAGAGACTAGAAAGGAGTTTTTATGAAAGGTAAATTAATTTTACAAGATGGAAAAGTTTTTAAAGGAAAAATTTTTGGAGCAATAGATCAATTTAAACCAGGAGAAGTTGTTTTTAATACTGCAATGACTGGCTATCAGGAGGTATTAACTGATCCTTCTTATTATGGACAAATTGTTACTATGACATATCCATTAATAGGAAACTATGGTATAAATCCTAAATACAATCAATCTGAAAATATTCAAGTAAAAGGATTTATTATTAAAGAATTATCTGATATTGATTCAAATTGGTTGTCTAAAGAAAGTTTAGATAATTTTATGAAAAAAAATAATATTATAGGTTTAAGTGATATTGATACAAGAGCATTAACAAAATATATTCGTAAAAAAAGCACTATGGCAGGTATGATTGTAAAACAAGATACTTTAAAATCAGAAATTTTGCCTAAACTTAAAAAGTTTAAAAATATTAAGCCGGTTTTAAAAGTTACTACTGATAAAAATTATATTTTAAAAGGAAAAAATAAAAATGGTAAAAAAATTGCAGTTATTGATTTTGGTATAAAAGATAATATTTTGAAAAATTTACAAAAAAGAGCAAGTGAATTAAAGGTTTTTAAAGCTTCTTTTAACTCTAAAGAAGTTTTTGATTATAATCCAGATGGAGTATTTTTATCTAATGGTCCAGGAGATCCTAAAACACTTACAAATATTATTAAGAATTTAAAACCAGTAGTTAAAAAATATTCTACATTTGGTATATGTCTTGGACATCAATTAATAGCCTTAATGTATGGATTAGATACTAAAAAGATGGATTTTGGTCATAGAGGAGCAAATCATCCAGTTATCAATAAAGTTACTAATAAAGTATATATTACATCACAAAATCATGGCTATGAAGTAGTTGGTAATAGCGAATCAGTTGAAATAATTTATGAAAATGTAAATGATAAAAGTATAGAAGGTTTGAAAATTAAAAATAAAGATATTTTTTCAGTACAATTTCATCCTGAAGCTTCACCAGGACCAGTTGATTTTACTTTTATATTTGATGAATTTTTTAATCAATTGGAGGTGGCTTAAATGAAAAAAGTATTAGTATTTGGCTCAGGACCAATTATTATTGGTCAAGGAGCAGAATTTGATTATTCAGGAACTCAAGCTTGTTTAGCTATAAAAGAAGAAGGTCATAAGGTTATTTTATTAAATAATAATCCAGCAACAATTATGACAGACCATGAAATAGTAGATAAAGTTTATTCAGAGCCTTTAACAATTGAATATGTTGAAAAAATAATAAATGAAGAAAATCCAGACTTGATTTTACCTACTCTTGGTGGACAAACTGGTCTAAATTTAGCTCATGAATTAGATGAAAAAGGAATTTTAGATAAATATGATATAGAAGTTATTGGTACTTCTTTAGAAACTATACAACTTGCAGAAGATAGAGAAAAATTTAAAAATTTTTTAATAGATATTGATCAGCCTGTTATTGAAAGTAATATGGTAAGTTCAGTAAAAGAAGGATTAGAATTTATTAAGACAATAGGTTATCCGGCAGTAGTTAGACCAGCTTATACACTAGGTGGTACTGGTGGAGGACATGTAGAAAATGAAAAAGAACTTATTGCTAAAATAAAAAGTGGTACTAAATTAAGTATTGTAAATCAAGTTCTTATTGAAAAATCAGTTAAAGGGTATAAAGAAATTGAATATGAAGTTATGAGAGATTCAAATGGAACATGTATCTCAGTTTGTAATATGGAAAACATAGATCCTGTAGGAATTCATACTGGTGATAGCTTAGTTGTTGCGCCTTCTCAAACTTTAAGTGATGAACAATATCAAATTTTACGTACTGCTAGTTTAGATATAGTAGATAAGTTAGATATTAAAGGAGGATGTAATGTTCAAATTGCCTTAGATCCTTTAAGTAATAATTATTATATTATTGAAGTTAATCCAAGAGTATCTCGTTCATCAGCCCTTGCATCTAAAGCAACTGGTTATCCAATTGCAAAAGTTGCAACTAAAATAGCTTTAGGTTATGATTTACATGAAATAATTAATGATATGACTCAAAAAACATATGCTAGTTTTGAGCCAACTTTAGATTATTGTGTAGTTAAAATACCTAAATGGCCTTTTGATAAGTTTGTAAAAGCTGATAACAATCTAGGAACAATGATGAGAGCTACTGGTGAAGTAATGGCTATAGGAAATAAATTTGAAGCAGCTTTTTTAAAAGCTCTAAGAGCTTTAGAGGAAAATCAATATAATTTAGAATTTGAAAAGATAAAAGAATTAACTTTAGATCAACTTCTAGAAAATATTGAAAATGTATGTTCTGAAAGAATATTTATGATTTCTGAGCTTATAAAGAGAGAAGTAAGTATAAAAATGATTAGCAATGTTACAAAAATAGATTTGTTTTTCTTGCAAAAGATTAAAAATATTGTTGATTTAGAGGAAAGTATAAAAAATAAAGAATTTAATACTTTATCAATAGATACTTTTAAAAAGTTAAAAAAATTTGGTTTTTCAGACCAAGGTATAGCTGATTTAGTAATTGATAAAACAGTAGATGAAATAATAGATTATAGATTAGAAAATGAGATTTTCCCATCATATAAAATGGTTGATACATGTGGAGGAGAATTTGAAGCTGTATCTCCATATTATTATTCAACTTATGGAGATGTTGATGAAGTCAAAGTTACTAAAAAAGAAAAGATTTTAGTTTTAGGAGCTGGGCCTATTAGAATAGGACAAGGTGTAGAATTTGATTATTCTACAGTAAAATCTTTATTTGAAATTTCAAATTTAGGTTATGAATCTATTGTAGTTAATAATAACCCTGAAACAGTTTCTACTGACTTTGATATGTCGGATAAATTATATTTTGAACCAATTACAAAAGAAGATATTATAAATATTATTATAAAAGAAAAACCCAAAGGTGTTATTTTACAATTTGGGGGACAAACGTCTATTAAATTAGCAAAGTTTTTAAAAGATAGAAAAATTAATGTATACGGTACAGATTATGATGGAATACATTTAGTCGAAGAAAGACAAGAATTTATAAATATCTTAGAAAAAAATAATATATTATATCCTAAAGGTAAAGGAGTAGATTCTTTAAAAGAAGGATTAAAGGTATGTAATGATTTAAATTTCCCTTTATTAGTTAGACCAAGTTATGTACTAGGTGGACAAGGGATGAAGATAGTTAAAAGTAAAAGTGAATTAGAAAAATATTTAAAAAATAGTTTTAATGATAATAATCACTCAGTATTAATTGATGAATATCTTGAAGGAATTGAACTAGAAATTGATGCTGTTACTGATGGAGAAGATGTATTTATACCTGGTATAATGCAGCATTTAGAAAAAGCAGGAATCCATTCAGGAGATTCAATAGCATTTTATCCAGCTAAAAATATATCTAAAAAGGTAAAAGAAAAAATTTATAAAATAGCCAAAAAAATAGCTATAAGTATTGAAGCAAAAGGATTAATTAATATACAATTAATATATTATAAAGATAAAATATATGTACTAGAAGTAAATCCACGGGCTTCAAGAACAGTTCCATTTATTTCAAAAGTAACAAAAACACCACTTGTTAAAATAGCTACTGATGTGATGTTAGGTTCTAGTTTAGAAAAAGTTGGAATTAAAAAGGAAATTAATACTTTAGCTATAAAAGGACCTGTATTTTCAATGGATAAGATAGATAATGCTGAGATTGCCTTAGGACCTGAAATGAAGTCAACAGGCGAAATATTAAGTATTGACACAAATTTGAACAATGCATTATATAAGACTTTTATTGCACAATTTAGTAAAAATATATTTGATATAAATAATAAAATATTAATTAGTTTATCAAAGAAAGCAAAGGATGAATTAAAAGAATCTTTAGAACAAATAGACCACCTTAATCTTAATTTACATGCTACAAAAGGCACCTATAAATATTTAAAACCATTTATTGATATTGAAAAGTATGATGAAGATATAGAGTCTTTTGATGTTATCTTAAATATTCCAGAAAATGGAAATGACCAAAAAACAGATGGATTTTATTTACGTCAACAATCACAAATTTATAATATTCCAATAATGACTTCTGTAAATACTATAAAAAAATATTTAGAGTTATATATAAGTCAAGTTGAAATTCTAGATACAAAACTTTTCTCAATATAAACAATTAAGAACTAATCTTTAAAGGTTAGTTCCTATTTTTTTGTAATTGTTTAAAAAAGTGTATTCAATTGAAAAAAATGATAAAAATATAAAAACTTTAGCAAAAAGTATAGAAAAAAAGATTTAGAGTATGTTATTAATTCAAATATTGTTTAGCACAAGGATATTTTTTTCAAAACCAAATGAGAATATAATATTATTAGATATTAAAAATATTTTATTTTGATTAATTTGGAGACTATAATTTTTTGAAATTCTAAAAAATAATAAATA
>JBNJDJ010000065.1:0-10427 GCA_051744845.1 Bacillota bacterium | reverse complement strand
TTTTTTAATTCAAACTTCCCATCTTAAGTCTGGGCCATAAAACTTTAAAATTTTATAATTACCAAAGACTCTAGAAGATATTCTATCAGAATATTTTTCTTTAATTTGCATAGATGATAAATTAGTAGAAATTATAGTTTTTTTGTTTTGATTTAATCTAGAATTGATTATATTAAAAATTTCTACAGTAGTAAATGTATTGCTAAATTCTGTTCCTAGATCATCTATAATTAATAAGTCTGCATTAAATAACATTTGATAATTAGGATCTTGGTTTGAAAAATTGTTTTTATTAAATCTAACATTTTCAATTATTTCAATTAATTTAAAGGCTGTTTGATAAATAACTAAATGGCCTTTGTTAATTAAAGAATTAGCTATACAGTTACATAAAAAAGTTTTTCCTTGACCAGGAGGCCCTAAAAGTAAAAGATTTCTTAAATTATCAGTATCAAAATTTGTAGTAAATTTTTCAGCAATTGTTAAATTATGTCGCATATTTTCCTTTTGACTTTTTTTATAGTCATCTAAATCTTTATTTGAAAAGATATCTAAATTAAAAGTTTTAAAATTTTCCGTTTTCAATTTGTGTTTTAAATTAGACATTTCATAATATTTATTAATAATTTTTTGTTTTAAACACTTGCATTTTTTTCCAGATTTTACAAATCCAGTATCTTTGCAAATTTTACAATCATAGTCCATTTCAAGATAATCTAAAGGTATATTATTTTCTGTTAAAATATAAGCTTTTTCTTTTTTTAAATCAGAAATAACTGTCTCTAATTTTTTGATTTCTTCTTTAATATTTTTTTTCTTTTTTAATATTAATTTATTAGTTTTAATTGAATGTTTTCTAATTGAATCATCTATTTCTTTTAATCTGGGAATTTGTTTATATAATTTTTTTTTCTTTTCTTTATTTTTTTCCCTTTTTAAATCTCGTTTTTTTTGATATTCAACTAAAATTCTCTTTATAATTTCTTTTTTCATAAAACTCCTATTCTCTTATTCCTAAGATTTTATCTAGTTCTTCTTTAGTATAATTATTTTCATTTTTTTGGAAATTATGAAATTTATTTTTATTATTCTTGTTGTTTTTACTCGATTTTTCTTTGTTTTTCGTAAAATCAGAAATTTCAGTATAATTTTCTTTATATGCTTTTTTAATAAAATGATTAATATAGTTCATATTAATATTTGATGTTTTTTTAGAAGCAAATTTAATAATTTCTAAGATAAAATCTATTTCAAGATTGTATTTATCTATCCAAGTATCTATTAATTCTTTGTCTCCTGAACTAACCAGTGATTTAGAATAACCAAGAGATCTATATATTTTTTTATATATATTATATCTTTTATTATTTTTAAGAAAATGATTTTCTAGGTCTTTAAATGTCACAATACCTTCGTCATACCAGTTTCTTATTATTGCTAAAATATAATTTAAATTTTTTTTATTTTTTTTCTCTACAGAAAATTTAAAAGCTTGGATGATTACTTTTAAGTCCATATTATATCTTTCAATAACATTTAAAACTTTTAATTTTTCATTTGGTTGTAGTTCTCTTCGAATAGTATCGCTTAATGTTTTAAACATTTCTCTGACCGCATCTTGTTTTTCCATTTCTAAAAGTACATCTACATTTCGAGTATATTTATTTTTATCAGCTTTAGAGCTACTAACTTTATTTGAATAATTATTATCAATATATAATTGTCTTAGTGATAAAAACTCAACATCAAAGTTATCACTTTGACTTTCTCTATTATGAATTTTTATAATGTTTTTGTTTTCCCAAAATTCCCAAGCGTTTATAACATCTTCTAATGATATGTTTAAGTGTTTAGCTAAAGAAACATTATCTACATCTGTTAAGTCATTAGCAAATTTATAACCGAGTAAATAGACTTTAACATATGTTCCGTTAGCAGTAGGCATAAAATCATTAATAAAAATGCTTTCTATTGGTACTTCACCTAAGTCTAAACTTTGTTGTGTCTTGTAAAAACTCATATATCCCTCCAATTTCTAAATTTATTATATCATATAAAAAAAAATTAAAAAATATTTTTTAAATGATTTAATATTATGATATACTAATATGTGCGAATATAACTAATATATATATTTAAGGGGATGCTATGAAGGAAAAGATAATAGATTATTTGGCATGGGCTATTGCTAAAATTATTAAGCCTATTTATAAGCGAAAAGAAAAAATCAGATCTAAAGAATTTCTTTTTGTTATAGGCTCTATTTTGGCAGTGGTATTATTAACTTTTACTTTTGGTAAAAGTATTGATAAAAGTTATGGAAAATCAGAAATCGACAATATTGATAATTCTAAGCAAGAAACTACTCAACTTGATACTCAAAATACTTCAAAAAACAATGAAATGAAAAAATCTCCTAAAGAAAGCAGTCAAGATATTGAAAATTCAAATATTAAAGATTTAGATGTTGTGTCATTACCAGTTTATAGTATTGTAATAAATGATTCGAAAAAGATATTTCTTGAATCGGAAAAAGAAGCAAAAGAAGTTTTAAATAAATTAAAAGAAAAATATATTTCTAAAGAAACTGATAAAGAAAAGATCGAGATAGTTGATGTATATTTTGATGAATCTGTTCATATTAAAAAAGGATATTTAAAAGCTGTAGATTTAGATAAGTTAAAAACAGTAGACGAAGCGCTTAAGTATATTCATAAAGGAACAGATAAGGAAAAGAAACAAGTTGTTGGTTCAGGTGAAAGTTTTTGGACAATAGCTCATGAAAATAATATATCTGTAAATGATTTAATTAGCGCAAATCCAGATATTGATCCTAAGCGTTTACAAATTGATCAAGAAATATCGTTAATCGTTCCAGAACCTTTAATTAGTGTTTGTACAGTTGAAAATATTACATATGATAAAAAGATAAAATATGATGTAAAATATGAAAAGACTTCGAGTTTATATAAAGATGAATATAGAGTTAAGAAAAATGGTACATTTGGAAAAAAAGAAGTTAAGGCTAAATTAGTAAAATCTAATGGTAAAGAATTAGGTAAGGTAGTTTTAGCTGAAGAAGTTGTAGCTAAGCCTAGTACTAAGATAGTTTATAAAGGTACAAAAGATCCGCCACCTAAGAAAGGTACAGGAGTATTTGCACAACCTTTGAATCGTGGGACAGTGACATCAGGATATGGTAATCGTAAACATCCTATATATGGTTATTATAGAAAGCATACAGGTGTTGATATAGCTGCAAGTTATGGTACTACTATTAAAGCATCAGATGGTGGTAAAGTAATATTTGCAGGTTGGAAAAGTGGTTATGGAAGAGTTGTTATAATTGACCACGGTGCAAACTTAACTTCATTATATGCTCATATGTCATCAATTAATGTTAGCACAGGACAAAAAGTATATAAAGGAAAGACGATAGGAAAAGTTGGTTCAAGTGGAACTTCAACAGGATCTCATGTTCATTTTGAAATAAGAAAATTAGGAAACGATGTTAATCCAAATAATTATATAAATTTATATAGTATTTATTAAATTAAGTGAGTCTTAAGACTCACTTTTTTCAAAGGAGGTTTTATGTCAAATAAAATATTAGTAGTTGATGACGAAGATGCAATTGTAGATATTATTAAATTTAATTTAGAAAAAGAAAATTACAATGTAGTAGTAGCTAAGGATGGAGATCAAGCTTTAGCAAAGACTTATACAGAAGATCCAGATTTAATTTTATTAGATGTTATGTTACCTAAAATGAGTGGTTTTAAAGTTTGTGAGAAAGTTAGAGAAGATTATAATATTCCAATTATAATGTTAACAGCTAAAGAAGAAGAAACAGATAAAGTTTTAGGTTTAGAACTTGGTGCTGATGATTATATGACTAAACCTTTTGGAGTTAGAGAACTTTTAGCAAGAGTAAAAGCTAATTTAAGACGTATTGATTTACAAGTAAATAATAATAAAAATGTAGGTGAAATAGTTAAATCTGGATCATTATATATAAATTTTGATAAATATGAAGTTAAAAAGGATGATAAAGTTATTGAATTAACCTTAAGAGAATTTGAATTATTAAAGTTTTTAAGTGCATCTCCAAATCAGATTTTTAAAAGAGAAAAACTTTTAAAAGAAGTTTGGGGATATGAATATTATGGAGATATTCGAACTGTAGATGTAACAGTTAGAAGATTACGTGAAAAAATCGAGGCTGATTCGTCTTCGCCTGAATATATTATTACTAAGCGAGGTGTAGGTTATTATTTCAAAAAGGAAGATTAATGTTTAAAAGTATTAAATGGCGTTTTTCTATTATATATATTGTATTGATATTTATTGCGTTAATTGTATCTGGTGTATTTATTATTAAGTCTTTTGAGGAATATCATCTTCAAGATGCTCAAAAAAAGTTAGATAATTTATCTGATATTATTAGTTCGAAAGTTAATGAATTAGAAAAATTAGACTATGATAAATTAAAAGTTATTGTAAATAATCAAAAAACTTTAGGGTTTAAAGAAGAGATATATATTATAGATTCTAAAAATGAAATTGTAGCTAGTTCTACTGATAACAAGGGCGTTGATGCCTCTAAATTATTGGATCTATCTCTTTTAGTATATGGAGAAAACGAAAAAAAAGGAAAGACCAAAACTATTATTAATAACGAGATTAAAACTCTTGATAGAGTAATACCTATAGAAAATGATAATGGGTTTTTAGGTCTTATATATATAAGATATAATTTACAGTCGATTTATGAGATGTTAAATAAAACAACTATGATAATTGTAAAAGCTATAATTATAGCAATTATTTTTACAATTATATTTTCTGTTTTAATATCTAGAACTATAAGTGGTCCGATTGAAAAAATAGCTAAAAAAGCTGTTTTAATGTCAAAAGGTAATTATGACCAAAAAGTGGAGATTGAAAGTAATGATGAGATTGGTGAATTAGGAAAGACTTTTAATCACTTAGCTTCAAAACTAAATTATAATATTAATCAAGTTTATAGAGAAAAAAATAAAATAGAAACAATCGTTGAATCTATGCACGATGGATTAATTGCAACTAATTTGACAGGTGAAACTGTTCATATTAATTCTAAAGCGAAGGATTTATTATCGTTAGATAATAATAATCTAGATAAATATAAAGAAATATTGTCTTTGGAATCTATAATTTTAAGTCAAAAATATTTTGGTTCTAAAGTTATTGAATTTAAAGAAAAAATCTTGAAATTAGATTATTTACCTTTTAAAGGAGAAAATAATGAAAATCAAGGTCTTGTATTTGTTTTAAGAGATATTACAAAACGAGAAGAATTAGATAGGATGAGAAAAGAATTTGTAGCAAATGTTTCTCATGAATTAAAAACTCCTTTAACTAGCATAATGAGTTATTCAGAAACATTGATAAATGATGATTATCCAAAAGATTTAAGGAAAAAGTTTTTAGGAGTTATAAATAATGAAGCTGATAGAATGACTCGTTTAGTTAGAGATCTTTTGAAGTTATCTAATTTTGATAAATCTAAAATAAATTTAAATTTACAGTCAAATAATATAGATGATTTAATAAATAGTATTTTGTTAAAGTTAAAACCTAGTTATGATAATAAAAATCAAAAATTAAATTATAATAAAGAAATAGATGATCCTATTTTTATATTTGATTATGATAAAATAGAACAAGTAATAATTAATATAATGACAAATGCAATTAAATATACTCATGAAAATGGTAAAATAGATGTATTTTTAAAAGAAACAGATGAAAATTATCAAATTATCATCAAAGATAATGGTATGGGGATTCCTAAGAAAGATTTAAAACATATTTTTGAAAGATTTTATAGAGTAGATAAAGCTAGAAGTAGAAAACTTGGTGGAACAGGTTTAGGGCTGTCTATAGCAAATGAAATTATAAAAACTCATAATGGAGAAATAAATATTGATTCTGAAGTAGATAAAGGTACAAATGTGAATATAAAATTGCCAAAAACTAATTTGTAACTACCTCTTAAATATTGTGTAATCATTTTGTAATATTAATGTATTACAATGACTTTATAGATTAGGAGGACGAGTATGAAGAAATTAGTAAAATTAATTATATTTGGCATTTTATTATTAGCAATGATGACTTTTGTATATGCTAATGAGAATACAAATCAAGAAAAAACTTATGAAACTAAAGATTTTGTAACTATAAACCAACCTAAAATAAATGAAGATGGTAAGGTTAAGGTAACAAAAGATTTATTTATAACATTAGATTTAAAAGATAGTGATTCTAATATATATTTAACTCTTAAAAAAAGAGTTCCTGTTATGGATGATTTTATTATTGAAAAAATTATTAATGAAAAAGTGAAAAAAGCATCTGTTGTTAATAATTTAGTTGAATACATTGTTGATATTAAGACTGATGATTCTAGTGAAGATATATCTGATGAAAATATTTCAGAAATTAAAAATACCATTAATGATTATATTGATTATAATATTGAATTTAAAAAGTTTGAAAAAACTTTTTTAGAGAAAAAACAAAAAGACATTAGTTTGGTTGAAAATAAAGAAGATCACCTTAATGAAATTGAATTATTAAAAGAAGAATATGAATTAAAAAAAGAAAAATTAAATGAATTTCAAAAAACATATCAAGACTTATTTAAAAAGACAATCTTAAATAAAGTTTTAGTTGAAAATGTTGGAGTAATACCTTATTTTGAAAAAACTATTGAAGATATTGAACCAGGTTATTATGAAATGAATTTAGAAATAAGAAAGAATAAAGAAGATCAAGAAACTTTAGTTTTAATGGAAAATAAAGAATTTCAAATAGTAAAAAAAGATAATAATGATGAAGAAAAGTCAGATATATTGAAAGATTTAATTAAATTTGAATCTGTGGAGGAATAAAAACCTTGAAAGAGAAATTTAAAAATGTCACTTTAGTTATTTTATTTATTTCCTTTTTATTACAAGTGGGGAATATGATGTTAAATTTAAAAAATAATAACCCACAGGAAGTAAAAAATCAAAAAAAATGGATTGAAAAAGAAAATGATCTTATAAAGTATATTTACCCTCAAAGTTATCTTATTAATTTTGAGGGTAATTTTCATGTGAAAAAATATAAAGATAAGGATTTATTAAATCAGATATTTGAAGAATTTGTAAAAAAAATTGATTTTGAAAAAACATCTGATACTTCTATTCAAGAAATTTATGATAGAGGTCATAAGAATTATTTGCATTTTAAATTTCCTGTAGATATGAGTATAGATAGGCTTTATTCTTTGTTTAATAAAGATTTTGAAAACTTAGATAAAGAAATTAAAATTCAAGAAGTATATATATATAATGATAATATTGCTATTTTAAAAAATGAAAAAAAGGTATATAAAGTGGAAAATATAAATATTAAAAATTTTGATAAAATTTTTAAACAATATGATGAACCTTTAATTCAATATAATACTGTTGAAAGTATTTATTCGCTAAAAGAAAAAATAAAAGATACAAGACCAAATTTTTACCCAAATGATACTGTTGTTCCTAGAAATAAATTTGTAGGAATACCTATTATTAATGTTGTTAATGAAATTAATTTAGAAAGTGATAAAATATCAGGATATGTTAAAAAAGTCTTAGGTGACAGTTTTGTTAAAAAAGTAAAAGATTATAATGATTCTTTAATTTATATGGTAAATTATGGAAAAAGAGCTTTAAAATTTGATAAAAATGGATCTTTAGAATATAAAGCTAAAATAACTCAAGAATATGAAAATTTATCATTTAAAAATGGATTGGATAAATCCCTTAATGCTATAAAAACTTTAGGAGATATTCCAGTAACCACATATTTAACTAAATATGAAACTTTCGAGAAAGAAAATATAACATATCAAAGGTATAGTTTTAATTATTCAATTAGTGGATTAGAAATTAAATTTGAGAAACCTCCGATTATTGTTGAATTAAATGGTAACAATATAGTACTTATTAAAAGGAATTTAAAAAAATTTATCGGATCAGAGGATGTTAGAAAAGTTTGGGAAAGCTCTATGCCTTTAAATCGAATTTTAAATAAAAATATGGAAAGTTTTAAAAATAATTATTTTTATTATAATGATAATGAATATTTAACATTGGATAATTATATATATCATATTTTGCAAGATATTAATGGTCTAAAACTTAAATATTATTATATGGATAGTGAAGATGATAAAAAATTAATACCTATTTGGGAGCTTAAAATCAGAGATATTACATATTTGATAAATATATATAATGGAGAAATAGTTTCAGTTATAAATGAAGGAGCAAGAGAATGAATATTTCTAAGATAAAGACGATTTTAATTATTGCTTTAGTGATAACTAATATTTTTCTGTTATTTATAAATTCTCCTGATTATAACAATAAAGTAAATATTGATGATGAACTAATTTCAGCTTTAAATAAAAAGAATGTAAAAATAGATAATATTGAATTTAGTTTCCCAAGTAATATTGAGAAAGTTTTTTTAAGTTATGAAAATTATTTATCTGATGATATAATAAGAAAAATGTTAGGTAAAAATTATATGCAAAAAAATAATTTGTTTTTAAATGATTCATACTATTTAGATTTAGAAAATAAAAATCAACTTATTTTTTCAAAACGCGGAGTTTCTTTAAGTGAAAATACTACAAGTATAGAAGAAGCTAAAAAAATAAGTAAAGAATTTTTAAAACAAAAAGATTTTTATTCAACAGATTTAGATATTCAAAAAGTAGTTAAACAAAAAGAGTTTATATCTATATACTATAATCAATATTATAAAAATAGATTTATAGAAAATTCTTCTATGATTTTAAAAGTTTCAAATGGCGAAGTAATTTTATTTAGACGTAAATGGTTTGAAGTTCAGTCAGGAGATTTTCATAGGAATGAAATTATTCCTTTAGAACGTATTATTTATAAATTTATTAAAGGATACAAAGAAGAGAGTGTAAAAACTATTGAAAAAATAGAGTTAGGATATATTTTAGAAGATAATATATTTGTGCAAAATATTCAATCTGGAGAAGGGTTTCCGTATTATAGATTGAAATTTAATAATGGACAGTATTATTATATAGAAGCAATAGAAAGATAGAGAGGTAAATATGAATTTAGAATTTTGCTCACTTGCAAGTGGATCAAAAGGTAATTCCCAATTTATATCAACAAAAAATTCAAGTTTATTAATAGATGCAGGTATGAGTGGTAAATATATTGAAAATGCTTTAAAAAGTATTGATAAAAAAATCAGTGAAATAAAAGGAATATTAGTAACTCATGAACATACTGATCATATTTCAGGAGTTGGAGTTTTAATGCGAAGATATAATTTCCCATTATATATTACTAAAAATACCTTTGGAGAAATCAAAGATAAAATTGGAAAAATTGATATGGAAAAAGTAAATTTTATTAAAAAGAATGAAAAATTTAAAATTAATGATTTGACAATAGAACCTTATGAGATATCTCATGATGCAATTGAACCTTTAGGTTTTATAATTAATTATAGAAATAAAAAGATATCATTAGCTACTGATTTAGGACATGCACCAAATAAATTGATAAAAAAAATAAAAGATTGCGATTTATTATTTATTGAATCAAATCACGATGAATCTATGTTAGAATCTGGTAAATATCCATATTTTTTAAAAAGAAGAGTCTTAAGTAACCATGGACATTTATCTAATGATGCTGCTGGAAGTGTTATAAAAGAAGTAATTAAACACGGTCGAGTAAAAAATATATTATTAGCTCATTTAAGTAAAGAAAATAATTTTCCAGAATTAGCTTTTCAAACAGTTAAAAATTATATGATGGAATTTGATCAAAACTTAGTAAAAGATATAAGTTTAGATATGACATTTAGAAAGAAAAATTCTAAACTTTTCAGACTATAAATAGGAGGCTAACATTAAAGTTACAATTATAACTATAGGTAAAACAAAAAAGAAGTTTTTAAAAATAGCTATTAAAGATTATTCTAAAAGAATATCAAGATATAGTAAAGTAAAAAATATTATATTAAAGCCAGAATTTTTAGGAAATAATTTAAGTAAAAAGGATATAAAAAAGATAAAGGATAAGGAAGGGAAAAAGATTTTATCAAAAATTAATAATAGAGACTATATTTTTGCTTTAGATAGATTAGGAAAATCTTTAAATTCTTTAGATTTTAGTAAAAAAATAAAAAGATTAAGAGTTACTGGAAAATCAAATATTACTTTTATAATTGGTGGATCTTATGGATTAAGCAAAGAAGTATTAAAAAGAGCTAATATGAAATTATCTTTTTCAAAAATGACTTTCCCACATCAATTAATGAAAGTTATTTTATTAGAACAAATTTATAGA
>JBNJDJ010000064.1:0-10731 GCA_051744845.1 Bacillota bacterium | reverse complement strand
AGGAGGTTTTATGGAACAAAAAAACCAAGAAACAAATGCTCAATCTAAAAATAAGAAATGGCAAATGCCTGATACTTATGTAATTATTTTCTTTGTAGTTTTATTTGCAGCTTTATTAACATATTTAATACCTATGGGGTCTTTCGAAATGAAAGAAGTTGAATATATGCATAATGGTGCTGAAAAAACTAAAACTATACCTGTATCTGATAGTTTTGATTATGTAAGAGATGAAAATGGAAATCCTGTAAAAGATGGAATAAGTTTTTTCGAACCTTTTGGTGGATTAGGTTTTAGTAATTATGTATTTGAAGGTTTAGTTAGCGGGAGTAAATGGGGATCAGCTGTAGGTGTTGTAGCCTTTATATTAGTAATTGGAGGTTCATTTGGAATTATTTTAAAAACCAATGCAGTTGAAGCAGGTATTTTTAAACTAATTGATGCTATGAAAGACAAAAAAATACTTTTATTACCAATTCTATTTTTCTTATTTAGTGCTGGTGGTGCTATCTTTGGTATGGGGGAAGAATGCTTGGCATTTTCAATGATTATTATACCTATTGTAGTAGCATTAGGTTATGACTCTATTACAGGGATATTTATAACATATATTGCTACGCAAGTAGGTTTTGCTACAAGTTGGATGAATCCTTTTGGGGTTGCCATTGCTCAAGGTGTTTCAGGAATTCCTGTTCTTTCAGGTGCTCCTTTTAGAATCGTAATGTGGATATTTTTCACTTCACTTGGTATAGCTTATACAATCAGATATGCCAAAAAAATTGAAAAAGATCCTGAATCTTCTATTGCTTATGAAAGTGATGCATATTTTAGGGAAGATATGGAAGAAAAAAAGAATCTAGATACTAATTTTACATTAGGTCATAAACTAGTACTTTTCACAATTTTGGCAGGTATTAGTTGGATTATTTGGGGAGTTGTAAAGCATGCTTATTATTTGCCAGAAATTGCAACACAATTTTTCTTAATGGGACTAGTAGCTGGAATAGTTGGTGTAATTTTCAATTTAAATAATATGAGAGTAAATGATATAGCTGATGGTTTTAGAAATGGAGCAAAAGATTTACTAGGAGCTGCTTTAGTTGTTGGTATGGCTAAAGGAATTGTATTAGTTTTAGGTGGAACAGATGCTGGATCTGCTTCAGTATTAAATACAATTCTTAACTTTATTGCTCGAGGATTAGGAGACTTACCATCTGTAGTTTCAGCATGGTTTATGTATGTTTTCCAATCTGTATTTAATTTCTTTGTAGTTTCAGGTTCAGGACAAGCAGCACTTACAATGCCTATTATGGCTCCATTAGCTGACCTTGTTGGAGTGACTAGACAAGTTGCTGTTTTAGCTTTTCAATTAGGTGATGGTTTTACTAACATGATAGTACCTACTTCAGGAGTTTTAATGGGAGTTTTAGGTATAGCAAAACTTGACTGGAGTAAATGGTTTAAGTTCCAACTTAAATTTCAAGCATTGTTAGCAGTTTTTGGAAGCGTATTTATTGTAATAGCTGTAATGATTGGATTTGCTTAAAATTTTAGCCTATTATTTTTTAATAATAGGCTTTATTTTTTATAATATATGATTATATAGTTTTATAATATTAATAACTGGTTCTTCATATGGGTGTATTTCTTTAATTTTATTTACTACTTTCTTTAATTTCTTTTCTTCACATCTAACTTCTATTTTATATTCTTTTAATAAATTTATTTTATTTTTCTCACCACTATATGGATCAGATCCTTCTAAAGGCCTAAAGCTTCCATTAATTTCATAATATGAAGATACATAATCATAATCTCCTACTTTACAAGCTCCTAGCTTATTAGTCTCTTTAATTATTTCATGAATATATTTTTCCGGAGTATATATTTCTATTTTAAACATATTAATATCTCCTTTACTCGAAATCATTAGCAACTTTTTTTAACTCTTTTGGAATATCTATATTTTGAGGACACTTATCTAAACATTGTCCACATTCAATACATTTAGAAGCTCTTACTTTAGGTTTTGTTTCATCAATATATTTATTTTTAAATTTTTCAAAATTATCAAACTTTTTATAGTTATTATATTGTTTAAAAGCTAGCGGAATATTTACTTCAACTGGACAAGGAATACAATACTTACATTGAGTACAATTAATTGCAATTCTTTTCTTATACTCTTCTTTTACTTTTTCTATTAATTTTATATCTTCTTTATTAAAACAATTAGATTCTGATTTATCTGCATATTCAACATTTTCAATAACTTGATCTATATTACTCATCCCGCTTAATAAAATATCTACTTCAGGTTTATTCCATAAATAATCTAAAGCCCATTTAACAGGCTTACTTTTCTTTTTAGAATCCATAAATATTTTTTCAATATCTCTAGGTATTTCCCCTACAATTTTTCCACCTTTTAAAGGTTCCATTATAATTAAATCTAAATCATTTTCTTTAGCATACTCTAAACCTTTTAAACCAGCTTGCCAATTTTCATCTAAATAATTTAATTGTATTTGAGTAAATTCCCAACCATCATAATCATCAATAATCTTTTCAAAAACTTCATATTCATCATGAAATGAAAAACCAATATGTTTTATTAATTCTTTTTGTTTTAATTCATCAATAAATTCAAAAATTCCATTATCTTTTAAATTTTCCCAAAGCTTTTCATTTAATGAATGTATTAAATAATAATCAATATAATCAGTTTTTAATCTTTCTAATTGTTTATTAAAATATTTATACATATCTTCTTTTGAATTAATTAACCACGATGGTAATTTAGTTGCTAAATATATTTCATCTCTTATATCCCGTTTTGAAATATAATCCCCAATAAATTTCTCACTTTTTTTACCATGATATGGCCAAGCAGTATCAAAATAATTAACTCCATTTTCATAAGCATAATCAAGCATTTTTTCACTTTTACTAACATGTATTTTTTCATTATCTCCATCTATAGTAGGAAACCTCATGCATCCAAACCCTAAAACAGAAATCTCATTTTTTGTATTATCTAATTTTTTATATCTCACAATTTCTCCTTTCATTTTAATTATATTATATATCATTTACTTTGATTTTCTAAGAATTAATACAAAAAAGTTGGATTTAATGTTATAATAAAATTGAATTTTAAGGAGATGATTATTTATGAAAATAAACATAGGAATTATAGGATATGGTCTTTCAGGTAGTGTTTTTCATGCCCCATTGATTAATCACTTAGATGGATTGAATTTAAAAGCAATTGTTACATCTAATAAAGAAAGAAAAAAACATATAGGAAAGTTATATCCTAATACAAAAGTATTTAAAAAAAGTAAAAGTTTATTTGAAGATGAAAACATTGATTGTGTTGTAATCTCTGTACCTAATAGATTTCACTTTAATTTAGCTAAAAAAGCTTTAAATAATAATAAACATGTTATTATTGAAAAACCTTTTACTCCTACAGTAAAAGAAGCTAATAAACTTATAAAAATAGCTAAATCTAAAAATCTTTTATTAACTGTTTATCACAATAGAAGATTTGACTGCGATTTTTTAACTATTAAAAATTTAATTAAAAACAATACTTTAGGAGATATTAAAATATTTGAGTCACATTTTGACAGATTTAAACCAAATGTTAAAATAAATAGATGGAAAGAAAAAGCTAAACCTGGTGCAGGCTCATTATATGATTTAGGTAGTCATTTAATTGATCAAGCATTAGTTTTATTTGGAATGCCTGATAAAGTTTTTGCTGATTTGAGAAAAGAAAGAGCTCAAGCAAAAACTATAGATGCTTTTGATATTACACTTTTTTATAATAATCTAAGAGTATTTTTAAAAAGCGGTAGTTTAATAAAAGATAATGAACTTAGATTTATTATTAATGGTTCTAAGGGATCATATAAGAAAAATGGTCTTGATCCTCAAGAAGCAACTTTGAGAAAAAATTATAAAATAACTAATGATTTAGGAATTGAGTCAAATGAAAATTATGGAATTTTAACTACTAATAAAGAAGTTAAAACAGTAAAAAGTGAAAATGGAAATTATTTATTATTTTATAAAAATTTTATTAATGCTTATCATAAATATGAAAAATTAGAAGTAACACCAAAACAAGCTCGAAATGTAATTAAAATTATTGAAAAATCTAAACTTAGTGATAAAAAAGAAAAAATAATTAAATTATAAATTGAATTAAAAAAATTCTTTTAGATTTATTTCTAAAAGAATTTTTACCTATTTATTTATATAATCTCTATAATTTTTATCTTGATCAACTAAATGCTCCATTATTAAAACATCTCGTAAAAAATCTAATAAAGTATCTGTTTCAACCTCTTTTTTAGTTAGACCATTATATAATTTTTTAAATTTTTTAATTAAATTTTTATGAATTAAAGAATGTCTCTTTACATAAGGATATTTTATTTTTTCTAAATAATCTATTTCATTTTCAAAATGGATTTTAACAGCTTTAAATAAAACATCTGCTAATCTTATTGTTTCATCATATTTCAACTTATTAAAAGAGCTCTTTACCAATTTATTAGATATTTTTACTATTTCCAAATGTTCTTTATCTATCGTACTTTTTTTACAATCCCAATTATGATCCCAATAAATTTTTAATTTCACTTCATCATCTGCTGATAGATAGCAAAATTGATCTCTTCCATTATTTTTTGCCTTATAAAGTGCATTATCAGCTCTTCTAAACCAAGATTCAAAAAATTCTAATCTTTTCCTTTGGGCAATACCTAAACTTGCCGATAAAGAATAACCTTCTTCTAAAATTATATTATTTATTTCTTCTTTAATTTTTTTAGCAACTATAATAGCGTTTTTATGATTTGTATTAGGAAGTAAAATTGCAAATTCATCTCCTCCCCATCTAGTAAATACATCATAACCACGAAGACACTTTTTTACTTTTTCTGTTGTTTTTAAAAGCACTTGGTCTCCTCTAGCATGACCAAATTTATCATTTATATTTTTAAAATTATCTAAATCAAAATATATCATCGATAAATTTGTATTTTCACGATCAGCCTTTTGCATTTCTTCATAAACTTTTAAATCAAAATAACTTTTATTATAAATACCAGTAAAGTTATCTTTAGCTGATTTTTCAATTATTTCTCTATTTTCTTCCTTTATTTCTTGATATCTAACTAAATAATTTTTTAGTTTTATACTTATTAATACGGAAATTATAAATGCTAATATTGAAAATAAAATAAAATATAATTCAAAATTAATCCAACCTTTTTTAGGGACTAAGTAAATATCCCATAATTTTATTTCTTCTGAATTTTTATATAATAATGGTTCTTTTGAAAGTAAATTTTCATTGCCATAAATAACTCCTCTTGATTTATCTTTATGCATTATCAATAAATCAACTTCATTATTTTTTTCAAATTCATTCAAAGATTTAAAAATACTATCAGTTTTTAATACGATACTTGTCATGCCCCAATATTTACTATCTTTCATTATTGGAGTCCTTATAATAAAGCCTTTGCCTCCTTGAACTAAATTTATTGGTCCAACTAAAATTTTAGACAAATTATTTTTAACATATAATATATCGTCTGACTGACCTTCAATTTTAGTTAAATCAACACCTATTGACTGTTTATTAGGTTCTATAGGATAATTCCATTTTATTGTTGTATCTTTTAAAATAGCTATATTTTTAATCTTTTCTTGTTTATCATTTATTATTAAACTTAATAAAGTATAAACTTCATTATTTTTTAAATTATCATTCATTCGAATATAAACTTCTACACCTTTAACTAGATGTAAATATTCTGAAACTATATGATTAAATTTTTGTTCAATAGAAATATATTCTTTAGCCATTTCACTTCTTTGATTTTGTTTTATATTCTTTAATTGAAAATAGCCAATGAATTCACTAAAAGAAAATAGAATAATAAAGAAAATAACTACAATAAATTCAGATCTATTTTTTTTAATAATCTTCTCCTCTCCAAATAATTTAATTTATCCATAATTTTATAGTAAAAAACAAAATAAATCAGATTTTTTAATAACTTCTGTTAATATATCTACCAAATACTATCAACCCAGTCTATTGAATCTAAATATATTTTATTTATAGTTTTAATTGAAATATTATACTTATCAATTATATTATTAATTTCATTAATTTGGCCATTTTCGATCAAAATAATAACTTCTAACACTTTACTTAATCTATTTTTTTCGCCTAAAAGAGCATCTGATATTTCTTCATTTAAGGCTATACTACTTAATATTGAATTCATACTTTGCCTTAATATAATATTAATTAATGAAAATAATCCTAATATAAATAATTTATTTTTATCTTCTTTTAAATCAAAATGTTTTGCTAATAATTCAGACTGTTTACCTCTTCTTAATGATATTTTTAATAATGCAGAAGAAGATACTTTAGATTCAATATTTTTAATAAAATGAATTAATATAATTTTTTTACTTTCACTTATACCCAACCTAATCATAGCATTTTCAATTGAATCTATTCTATTATTTCCATAATATGCCATCGAATTAACTAGTTTTAAAAAAGAAAAAGTTAAATTTGAATCTTTTTTTATAATGCTTGCAGCTTGCTTATAATCAACCGGCTCTTTATTTAATTCTTTCAAAAGATTATTGTGAATAGTAGATATTGAAGATATCATTTCTTTTTTTAATACTACAGGTTTTTGAAAAAAATAACCTTGATAATAATTAATATTCAATTTTTTTGCTTCTTCAAACATAATTAAATCTTCAATTTTTTCTGCTAATACAATTTTATTATATTTTTTCATCTTTTTAATTATATTTTTAATTTCATCAATTGTATATTTTAAAAAATCTATTTTTATAATATCAATTAAATCATATAAATCTTTTTGATTTTTTTGATATATAAAATCATCTAAAGCAATAATATACCCTTTATTTTTATAATACTTTAGTATATTAATTAATTCTTTATCTATTTCAATAAAATCCAATACTTCAATTATTAGCTGTTCAGGACTAAATAATTCTGGGACTTTATCAATCAATGCTTTTTTTCCAAAATTAATAAATGATCTTTTATTAGAAGATATTTTATTAATATCAAAGTCAATTATTATATTTTTTATAACATTCAAAGTTGCATCGTATGAATCATTAAATTCAGCTCTATTTTGCTCACTATTTCTAAATAAAATTTCATACCCGATCACTTCATTATTTCTATTAAATATTGGTTGCCTTCCTAAAAAGCTATCCATAAATATCCTTTCTTAAAGTGAAATAGATAACATACTTATATCATCATTTATTAAATGATAATTCGGTTTAATCATATCTTTATCTATAACCTTTAAAATTCTATTAGATCTATCTTCTACAAAATTTTCTAATATTTTATCTAACTTAGAAACACTACTTTTTAAATCAAAATCAATTTCAATTAATCCATCGGTAAATAATAAAATTTTATCATTTTTATCATAACTAATAGTTTTTGATGTATAATTTGCTGTATTAATCAATCCAATCGGAAAATTTCTTTCAATATATTTATTTATTGAATTATTGTGCATTAGATAGAAAAAAGGATGTCCACAATTAGAATATTTTATAGATTTATCATTTGTATTAATTTCTAAGCTTAACATAGTAAAATATGTTGATTGTTCAAAATCTTTTAAATTATATAAATTAATAATTTTTTGATTTAATTTATTTAGCATCTTTTCTAAAGAATATTTTTCATTTAATAGTTCATTTAAAAAAGTAATTACAGAAGTAGTAATCAAAGCACTACCTGTTCCATGTCCAACAACATCTATCAAGAATATTCTATAAACCCCTTTTACGTATTCATTCCAAAAATAAATATCACCACTAATATTTTTAAAAGGTCTATAATATCCTTTTATTATAATATCTTTGTCATAAAGATCTTGTGGTAATAATGAACTTTGAATAGATGAAGCTAATTTTAAATTGCTTTCTTTTTTATTTAAATTCATTTGATAATGACTAATATCTTCTGATATTTTTATATATACTTTTTCACCTTCTAAATTATAACAAAATATGTATGCTTTTTCCCAATAATAGGAACCATCTTTTTTCTTATTATAAAATTTTCCTTCCCAAGTAAGATTAGATAATAAAGTATGTTTTATATTATTATAAAAAATCCTATTATGTCTATTAGATCTAAATATAGTTACATCTTTAAATTCAAGTTCATCCATTTTATAACCAGTGTGTTTTAATAATTTTTTATTAGCATAAATTATTTTATGATTTTTATTTGTTATCAGAACCATTTGTTGTAATTTATTTAATAATCTATTTAAACCTAATTCATTATTTTTAAGATTCTTAGAATTTAAATATTTAAATAAATCATTAAAATCAAAGCCATCATATAATAAATTGAAATTCTCTTTTAATAAAAAATTATTTAAACTACTATCTAAACCATTGTTATTCTTTTTAATTATAAAAATATAAATACATTTAAACTTTTCCAATATTTCTAGCTGGTTTATTAATTTTTTAGATTCATCAACTAAAATAACAGATGAATTTTTATTAATAATTTTTCCAATATCTAACTGTTCTAAAAGTATAATTCTATATGGTTCAATATTATTTATTTCTTTAACCAACTGTTTTTTTTTACTACTTATTTTTCCTATCCAAAAAATATTTTTAAGCATATATCTCCTTTAATCATAAAAATTATGAAACATTTATTTATAATTATAAATAATTCTTAATTAATTTTATCATATTTACCTTAGCACAACAAATAGGAAAATCTATATGGCTGCATATTTTTAAAATTATCACTCTTAAAATAAACATATGAAAAAAAAACTAAAAAGAGATTCATTTATTGTTGAATATTCAATAAATTTATCAAATTTTAATCTTATAAAAGGTCTATAAAAACTTTAACTAAATTAGGGTCAAGTTTTTTTTCATCAGACTTAATATTCAATTTTTTTACAATTTCATTTTTTGTTTTATTTAATTCCAAATTTACAAAATAATCACATATTGAGATTATTCTTGATAAAAATGGAATTGTTTTACCTTTAAGTCCTTTTGGATACCCACTACCATCAAAATTTTCATGATGGTGTAAAACAATTTTTGCAACTTCTGCATAATCATCTATAGATTTTAATAAATGATAACCAATTTCTGGATGTTTCATTATTTTTTTTAATTCACTGCTAGTTAATTGTTTTTTACTTTCTAATAAATATTTTGGAAGCATAATTTTTCCAATATCATGAAAAATTGAAGCTTTTTTTAATTTCTTTAATTTATCATCTGTTAAATTATAATGATTTGCTAATTTTATAGCATACTTCATAGTTTTTCTTGCATGTACTTTTTCTTTATATGATTTTTCATATAGCTTATTTTGAATATTCTTAATGGTTCTTTTTTTCATTAATTGACTTGTTCTTATTTTATTTAAATACATATTATCTTCTGCTATAGTAAGTACTTCTTTGATGTTTTCTTTTTTTGATTTTTTTGTTGCTAGACCTATTGCTACAGATGGAACTATATAATCTATTTTAATATTTGAAATTGATTCAATAATTCTATTTTTAATCTTTTGCGCATCTTTTTTATAAGTTTTAGGTAATAAAATTGTAAATTCATCTCCACCCATACGCGCAATTAAATCATCTTTTCTGCAAACTGACTGTAAAACATTAGATACTTTTACAAGTAGTTTATCTCCTTGTTCATGACCAAAAGCATCATTAGTTAACTTTAAACCATTAACATCGATATTTATTAAACTTATTGGCAAATTTTTGCATTTATCTATTTTTTTTATTTCGTTTTCCATATATCTTCGATTATATATATTTGTTAATGAATCATGATAGTTTAAAAATTTTATCTTATTTTCTTGAGTTACTTTATCGGTAATATCATTAAATATTATTGAATATCCAATAGTTAAATTATTATTATTTTTTATTTTATTAACAGAAAGATTTATTATTTTATTTTCATTATTGGTAACCAAAGAATATTTTTCTTTTTTATTAAAATCTATTTTTTTATTTATAATTAATTCACATAAATTGATTTTACTGTTATTTTTCTTTAAATTTAAAATTTTATCAATTTTTCTACCATAAGCATAAGAAGAATCTAGATTAACTATATCTTTAGCTACATGATTTACCATATTTATAATTCCATTTTCATCAATTGATATTATACCGTTATCAATCGAAAAAATAATCTTTTTAAAATGTTTCCTTTCTAAAAATAATCTTTTTTCAAATCTTTTTCTATTAGTAATATTTTCTAAGATACCAAATCCAGTAATAAATTTATTATCACTTTTTATACTTTTAAATGAAGTTTTAATATATTTTTTTTCATTATAATTTATACTTCCTTCAAAATATCCTTTACCATTTTTTAATGACTTATTCATTTCTTTTATAAATTCATCGTTTGAAATATAATCATATATATTATTTCCTTTTTTAAAAAAATCAAAAATATTTTTAATTTTTTTATTAACAGAAGTTATGTTGCCATGATAATCATAAAAAAATATTCCTAAAGAACTTTCGGAAAATAAATATTCAAATTTATTATTAGTTGATTTTTTGTTATTTTTCATAATGTCCCCTTTTATTAATTAAA
>JBNJDJ010000063.1:0-12038 GCA_051744845.1 Bacillota bacterium | reverse complement strand
TTCTTAGCGCCTAAAGTACTTGTGAGGGAAACCCACTGGGAGGACAGGACGTTGCCAGATGATATTTTAAACTGATTATATAATCAGTTTTTTTTTATTTAAAAAAATTAGTTTTTAATTACTTTTTTTGGTATTATATAAATAAAGAATAAAAGAGTGTGGTGATTTATGAAATATAATTTTAAGATATTATTAAGTATGTTTTTGTTTTGGGTTTTTCTAACTAAAGATATTAGCATGCAAAATATTATTATTGGTTTATTAGTATCAGCTTTTGTTATGATTGTTTTCGATATTAAATTAGAAACAAAGTATAATGGTAAATATGTTTTTTTTAGAATTACATATTTTGGTGTTATTGTCTTTTTAAATATTTATAAAGCTTCTATTGAATATATTGGCAAAATATTTACTAATAAAGGAAAAGCTAAAGTAGTAAATATTGATATAGATATTATTAAAGAGAGGAATGCTATTTTAATTGCAAATGCAATTACTTTGACTCCTGGTACAATAACTTTAAAGATTTTTGGTGATAATAGCTTAAAAGTTTTAATACAAGTTGAGAAGGAGAAAGATATCGCTAGTTTCAAAGAAGAAATATTAAATTATAAAAGAATTTTAGAAAAGAGTGAGCTTTATGATTAATTTAACAATTGGTTTTTTAATAATAGCTTTATCAATTACTTTTAAAAGATATTTAACTTCTAAGAGTATATGGGAAAAGCTTTTAAGTTTAAATTTAATAAGTATAAAAGTTTTACTTATTATAACTTTATATTCGGTAGAAGTAGGTAGTAATCATTTGTTAGATACTTCTGTTACTTTTGCAATTGTTACGTTTTTAGTTATTGTATTATTATCTAAATTTATTTTAAAAGGTGGTAGAACAAAATGATATTTTTTTCAAATATATTATTAGTATTGAGTTGGGCATTGATTACAATAGGACTTATAGGAATTTCTAAATTTGATTCATTATATTCTAAATTGTTAACAAGTTCTAAAATTGATACAGCAGCAGTTTTATTAATTTTGATTGCATTAATTTTACGTGTTGATTTATTAGATGTAAGAATCAAAGTATTTATAATTTTATGTTTTGTTTTATTAACATCGCCAATAAGTAATCACTTGATATCTTTTAGTGCATATTTTAATGGTGTCGAGGTTGAGGAGATTGATTATAATGATTAAAATAGCTTTTCATATTTTAACTATAATTATTGCTATTTATATAGTAATTGAAGATGAATATTTAGATATGGTAATAAATTTTTCATTATTTTCTTTGTTTGTAACTGTTATATATTTTTTGAACTATGCTCCAGATGTTGCTATAGCAGAGATTGCAGTAGGAGCTGCTTTAGTTCCTATTATGTTTTTAATATCTATTTCCAAACAAAGACAATTTATTGTTGCAGGGGATTTAGATGAAAACTTTTTTTCTAGTTTTGGAAAGGAAAATAAGATTTTAAGAAAATTTTGTAAAATGTATGATTTAGATTTAAAGTTTATTAAAGATTTAGAAAAAGATTCTATTGTAATGACAGGTGTTTTTCGGAAAGTAAATGTAGATATTTATGTTAAAAAAAGAGAAGGGTTGGGATATTTTCTAATTGGTAAAGAAGCAAGTGTTTTAATGCGTAGATTAGATCAAATGACTAGACAGGATCCTGAAATAACTGTTATATTGGCGCCTGACTTAGATGTATTAGGAGGCGATGGATAATGATTGAAAAAATTGCTATATTTACAGTAGTTGTTTTATTTTTATTATTTGCTTTTAATTTAAATTTTATTGTTAATAATACTTCAAGAGATTATTTTATAAAAAATAGTTTAGATGAAGTATATTCTGAAAATATTGTAACTGGTATTTATCTAGATTATAGATTATTTGATTCAATATTTGAAGCAGGTATTTTACTTGTTTCTGTTGCAGGAGTTATCTTTATGGCTAAAGAAGATAAGTCTATGGTTAGAGGAGAAAATAATGAGAGAAAGTAAAGTATTAAAAAGTATGTCAAAATTTATATTTCCATATATAATTATATATGGGATATATGTAACTATGTATGGGAACTTAACTCCAGGTGGAGGTTTCCAAGGTGGTGTAATTGTTGCTACAGGAGTTATGTTAATTAATTTTTATAAAGATGTAGAATTTAATTTAATTAAATTGAGTTTTTATGAAAAAATAGTATACTTGTTAATTTTAGTTTTTTCTACAATATCGTATTTTACAAAAGGATATAGTTTTACAAATTTTTTAACATATAATAAGACACTTTTTTTAGTACTTTTAAATTTTACTATAGGTTTAAAAGTAACATTAGGTTTAATAAATATTATTGAGACATTTTTAGAAGAAGGTGATAGACTTGATTAATGTATATTTATCTTTAGTTATTATATGTATAGGTTTTTATGGATTAATGACATCAAAAAATATTATTAAATCCTTACTAAGTTTTAACATAATAGAAGCTTCAATAATAATACTTTTTTTAAATATTGTTAGCCTTGATTCTAATCAAGTGCCTATTTATGTTGAAGATATAAAAACGATGGTAGATCCACTTCCACAAGCAATGATGCTTACAACTATTGTTATAGGTGCTTCAATTACAGCTTTAGCACTTATGATTTGTATAAAAATTTTTCACTACTTTGGTTCATTAGAGTGGAAAGAGATTTTAGAAAGGGAGATAAAATAAATGCTTTTTTTAATTTTTATTCCAATTATATTTGCGATTTTCACTTTTTTATTTAAAAATAAAACAATTAATAAACTAGGTTATATTAGTATTTTAGTAGAGTCATTATTTGTATATCAATTATTTAATGAAGTTTTACTTAAAGGCTCAAAAAGCATAATTATAGGCGGATATTCTGATTTAATAGGTATTAATTTAAAAGTTGATTTTACAACTTTCATTTTTTTAATTGTAAGTTTAATTGTATGGTTAGGTAGTTTTTTGTATTCATTAAACAAATGGGAAAAAGATTATAAATTTTATTTCTTTCTGCATTTCTTAAGAGGATGTTTTTATGGACTAATTTTTAGCAATGACCTGTTTAATATATTTGTATTTATTGAAATTATTTCTGTAATATCTGCAATTTTAGTTATCTACAAAAAAGATGGTTTTTCTATTAGAGCAGCTATGTATTATTTACTTTTCAATAGTGTAGGTATGATTTTTTATTTAATTGGATTAATAATTATATATATAAATATCGGAACATTAAATTTAGATTATCTAGTAAATTTAGACCTAGATTTTACTGCTAAATTAGCATATGGTTTAATTGTAACTGCTTTAGGTGTAAAATCCGCCTTTTTCCCTGTTTATACTTGGACTTGGTTGCCAAGAGCACATATGGCAGCTCCTTCAAGTATTTCAGCACTTTTATCAGGTGTTTTAGTAAAAACAGGGTTTGTTGTTTTAGTTAAGTTTTATAGGGTATTACCTAAAGGTTTATTTTTTCAGTTTTTACTAATTATGGGAATATTAAAGGCACTTTCTGGGATTAGTTTTGCTTTAAGTCAAAAAAGTATAAAAGGAGTATTAGCTTTTAGCACTATAAGTCAATCAGGTGTTATATTAATGGCTATTGCCGGTGGAGGTCTTATGCATATTGGAGGACTTTTCCACTTGATTAATCATAGTTTATTTAAAAGTTTGCTATTCTTAACTGTAGGAACTACAATCAAGTATTATAAAACAAGAGAAATTTATCATATAAAAGAAGTTTTTAAGAATTTACCTATAGTATCTATAAGTTTAATTATAGGTATATTGTCTATTACAGGTTTTCCATATATGAACGGGTTTGTATCAAAAACTTTGATTAAATATCATTTTAAAGGTAATTTGATATTAACAACTTGTATGCATTTAATTAATTTAGGGACTATAATTTATTCTATTAAATTGGCTTCTATATTAATAGGTAAAAATAAATTAGATTTAGAGGTTGAAAAAAGACCAAGTAGATTACCTTTGATAATCTTGAGTTTAGCGACTTTAACAACAGGTTTTATTGAAAGATATATTTTAAAAACTTATTTTGATAAAACTATATCTATTCATATGAAGGACTTTTTAACTTATGGTGTATATGTATTAATTGGTTTTATAATATATAAATATATTGTTAAGAAAGATATCAAACCGATGAAATTTTTAAGAAATTATCAATTAGGTTTTAGACGGGCAAATATTATACTTGTAGGATTTTTAATGATTACAGTTTTGTTCTTGTTTTAAAAAACAAAAGAAAACAATTTAAGTTTAACCTTTTTTATGATAAAATGTTTATGCACAATATATAGAGGTTATAAATATATATGTATACCATTTGTAGAATAGAGAGGAGATATATGCAAGTTATAAAGCGTAACCAGGTTCTTGTTTCTTTTGATATTGAAAAGATTACTAGAGCTATTGAAAGAGCTATGTATGAGACAAAACTTGGTGTTGATCATAATTTAAGTCAAGAAATAGCACAAAAAGTAAAAGATGATTTAAAAGATTTAAATAAAAGTAGAATACACGTAGATACAATTCAAGATAAAGTTGAATATTTTTTAATGGACTCTACTAGAAAAGATGCTGCTAAAAGATATATTATTTATAGAAATGAGCACGATAAAACTAGAGGTAAAAGAAAAAAACAGTATAATTTATTAACTAATGATTTTATTAGTGATTATAAACATAAACCAGCTCCAATGAATCCATTAGGTGATTTTGTTTATTATAGGACTTATTCAAGATATTTAAAACAAGAGGGAAGAAGAGAATATTGGTGGGAAACAGTAAGAAGAGCTGTTGAATATAATTGTTCATTAGTACCTACTTCTAAAAAAGAAGCTCGCAAATTATTTGATAATGTTTATAATTTAAGACAATTTTTATCTGGAAGAACTCTTTGGATTGGGAATACTGAAGTTTCTAAAAAATATCCAATGGCAAATTTTAATTGTTCTTTTCAAATTATAGATTCTTTTGATTCTTTTAGAGAGCTATTTTATCTGTTAATGATAGGTTCAGGAATAGGCCTTAGAATTTTAAAAGAGGATGTAAAAAAATTACCTAAAGTACGAACTGATTTTGAAATTATACATCAAGATTATAGTCCAGTTGATAAAGGCGAAAGAGAAGATTCTACTTCATTGGATTTTAAATATAATAATACTGTTAAAATAACTGTAGGAGATTCAAAAGAAGGTTGGGTTCAATCTTTAGATCACTTTTTTAAATTAATTTATTCTTTTGAATATAGACAAATAAAAACTATAATTATTGATTATAATAATGTTAGACCTAAAGGTGAAAGACTAAAAACTTTTGGAGGTACTGCTAGTGGTCATACTTCTTTAAAAAATATGTTTGAAAAGATATATACTCTTTTAAATAAAAGAAGTGCTATTCAAGAAAATAAAAGAATTAAGCTTCAAACTATAGATTGTTTGGATATTGCAAATATAATAGGTGAAAATGTAGTAAGTGGTGGTGTTAGAAGAACTGCAGAAATTATGATTATTGATGCTGATGATAAAGAGTGTATAGAAGCAAAAAATAATTTATATAAACAAATTGATGGTCAGTGGATTATAAATGAAGAACTTTCTCATAGACAAGTATCAAATAATTCGATTTATTATGAAAAAAAGCCAACGCGTGAGCAACTTCATTGGCAGATTGAACAAATGAGAAATTCAGGTGAGCCAGCATTTATAAATGCAGAAGCTGCTAAAAAAAGAACTGATTCATTTGAAGGTGTTAATCCTTGTGGAGAAATTCTTTTAGATAATAAAGGACTTTGTAATTTGACTTCTATAAACGTTAGAGCTTTTGTTAATGAAGATAATACTTTAGACAAAAAAGGTTTGTTAGAAGCTCAAAAACTTTCTGCTAGAGCTAGTTTTAGACTAACTACTGTAGAATTAGAATTACCTAAATGGAATAGACAACATAAAGAAAATAAAATTGTAGGTTGTTCTTTAACTGGATGGCAAGATGCTATAAATTTATTAGGTTATGATAAAAAACAAAAAGCTGAACTTTTAAGTGATTTAAGAGATGCAGCAAGATCAGCAGTTAATGAATATGCTGATCAACTAGAGATGGAAGTTCCAGAGTTAGTAACAACTGTAAAGCCTGAAGGTACTCAATCACAAATGCCTACTGTTTCTAGTGGAATACATTATTCACATTCTCCATATTATTTAAGAAGAGTAAGAATTTCAGCAGACGATCCTTTAGTGGATGTATGCGAAGAATTAGAATATCCTGTATATCCTGAAGTAGGTCAAAGTCAAAAAGATTGTATAACTAAGGTAATTGAGTTTCCTATAAAAGCTCCTAAAGGTAAGACTAAATATGATGTTGGAGCAATTGAACAATTAGAAGAATACAAATTGTTTATGAAAAATTATGTTGATCATAATGCATCTATTACTGTTCATGTTAGAGAAGATGAATGGGAAGAAGTAGAAGAGTGGATGTGGAAAAACTGGGAAGATGTAGTAGCAGTTACATTCTTAGCTTTAGATGATAGTTTTTATGAATTACTTCCTTATGAAGCTATTGATAAAGAAAAATATGAAAAGTTAAATGAAGAGTTTGCACCATTTAGACCTTCGCTTATTTCTAAATATGAAAAATCAGAAACTGAATTTGATATAGGTGAGGCTGAATGTGAAAGTGGTGTTTGCCCTATTAGATAATATTTAGCCTCCTTTAATGGAGGCTTTTTAAATATTAAAAAAAATTAATGTTAATTTACATTTTAAAGTGGTATTATAAATTTAAGGAGATGATAAAATGAATACAAAAAAATTAATGGATATTGCACTTGATTTAGCAGGATTAGATGAAGTAACTGCTGATAGTACAATAAGTGTAAAAGGAGAAGATATTAAAAAAGTTTTAATAGGGATTGATATGGAAACACCAGAATTACTTTTAGGAAAAGAGTTAGATGTAGATTGTGTAGTTAGTCATCATCCCAAAGCAGATGAGGCTAAAGTTAATTTTTCAGAAGTAATGAAAGTACAAATAGATAAAATGTGTGAGTTTGGAGTTCCAATTAATAAAGCTCAAAAAGCTTTGAAAAAACGAATAAATAGTGTAGAATTATCTACTCATGTTTCTAATTATAAGAGAGTATCATCAGCTGCTAGTTTGCTTAATATGCCATTTATGAATATTCATATGCCAGCAGATATGATTGGTCAAGAAATAGTTCAAAATCATCTAGATAAACATTTAAAACCTAAAAGTACTTTAGGTGATATTCTAGATATTTTAAATAAAAAAGATGTTTATAATAATGCATTAGCAGGACCAGTTATTAGAGTAGGCAGTAAAGATGACTATGCAGGTAAAGTTGCAGTTTTATTTGCTGGAGGAACTAATGGTGGAAAAGATGTTTTTAAAGCTTATTTTGAAGCTGGTGTAGGTACTATAGTTTGTATGCACGTACCTGAAGAAGTTAAAAAAGAAGTTGAAAAACAAAATATTGGTAATATTGTTGTAGCTGGTCATATGGCAAGTGATTCTATTGGTTTAAATAAAATTATAAAAACGTGGGAAGATAAAGGTATAGAAGTTATGAAAATGTCTGGAATTTTATAAAACATTTAAAATTTTTAGAAAAATAAAGGAATTTTTTATTTTATATTGAATATTATTAATAAGATAAATATAAATGAATAGTAAAAGGGGGAGATACAAATGAAGAAATATGATGTTGATCAAATCAGAAATATTGCTTTTTTAGGCCATGGTGGAAGCGGTAAAACAACTTTAGTTGAGTCAATTGCTAAAGCTACTGGAAAAATTGATGAGATGGGATCAGTTGAAAATGGTACAACTATCTCTGATTTTATGCAACAAGAAAAGAAGAAAGAATTTTCTATAGCTTCAAGTGTTGTACCGGTAGAATATGAAAATTCAAAATATAATTTATTAGATACCCCAGGTTATTTTGATTTTGTTGGTGAAGCTTTTTGTTCTCTTAGAGTAGCAGGTGGAGCAGTTATTACTATAGATGCTTCTTCAGGAATTGAAGTTGGGACAGAAAAAGCATGGAAGTTTACTAAAAAAAGAAATATGCCGAAGATCATATTTGTTAATAAAATGGACTTAGATAATGTTAATTATGTTAAAATTATTAAAAGTTTAAAAGACAAATTTGGTAATAAGATTGCACCTTTTGCTATTCCGAATGGTGAAAAAGAAGATTTTACTGGTTTTGTAAATGTTGTAGATTTAGTTGGTAGAGAGTATGATGGAAATACTTGTTCGGATGTTGAGATCTCGGATGATTTATATAAAAAAATTGACCCAGTAAGAGAGTTACTTATTGAAGCTGTTGCAGAAAGTGATGACGAACTTTTAGAAAAATATTTTGAAGGTGAAGAGTTTACTACAAACGAAATACATGAAGGATTACGTAAAGGTGTTTTAGGCGGAGAGATCGTACCTGTTTTAATTGGTTCTGCTACAAAATCTATAGGTACTCATACTCTTTTAGATATGCTTTATGATTATATGCCAACGCCTAAAGATATGAATGATGGTGTATATAAAGGTGAAAATCCAGAGACAGAAGAAGAAATAGAAAGAAAAATTGATGAAGATGAAGAATTTTCAGGTCTGATTTTTAAAACAATAATTGATCCATTTGTAGGGAAAATTTCAATATTTAAAGTATATTCAGGTTCTGTTCAAAAAGGTGATGAAATATTAAATGCTACTAAAAACGATGTTCAAAAAGTAGGTAAAATATTTTACTTATCAGGAAAAGAGCAGATAAAAACAGATAAGATTACATCAGGGGATATTGGTGCAGTTTCTAAACTAGAAGGTGCTCAAACAGGTGATACTATTTGCTGTACTGAAAATCCAATAATATATCCTCAGATGAGCATCCCACAACCAGCTGTTTATAAATCGATTCATTTAACAGATCATGAAAATGAATCTAAATTAGCTACTGCACTTCACAGATTATCTGAAGAAGATTTATCTTTTGTTGAAAAATGGAATAGTGAGACAAAAGAAACACTTATAGGTGGTCAAGGTAATAAACAGCTTAAGATAATAAAAGATAGACTTGAAGATGAGTTTGAAGTCAAAGTTACACTGGATACTCCAAAAGTAGCTTATAGAGAGACAATAACGGAAGTTGCTTCAGTAAGAGGAAAACACAAAAAACAATCAGGAGGATCTGGACAATACGGTATTGTAGATGTCAAATTTGAACCATCTAGTGAAGAATATGTATTTGAACAAGAAGTCGTTGGAGGAGCAGTTCCAACTAAATTTATTTCAGCTGTTGAAAAAGGTATTGAAGAAGCTTTAGATGAAGGTGGATTAGCAGGATATAAAGTTGTAAATATTAAAGCAACTTTATATGATGGAGATCATCACCCAGTAGATTCAAGTGATAATGCCTTTAAAGCTGCTGGTAGAAAAGCCTTAAGGAATGCATATAATGTAGCAAAACCAGTTTTACTAGAACCGATTATGCATGTTGAAGTATATGTTCCAGATGAAAATATGGGAGATATAATGGGCGATATGAATAAAAGACGTGGAAGAATTTTAGGAATGGAAAAAGATGAAGATGGTTTCCAAAAAGTAATTGCGGAAGCTCCTCAAGCAGAAATGTTTGATTATTTATCTACATTAAATTCTATTACTAAAGCTAGAGGCTTTTTCAATATGCGTTTTGAGAGATATGAGGAAGTGCCTATGCAAATTGCCATGGATATAATAGAAGAATCTAAGTAAAAAAATTAAATTCTAGGATGTTAAATTATACATTCTAGAATTTTTTTTGTATAATAAATATATGAATAGATAATTAAAGAGAAAGGTTTATATATGGCAAAAACTAAAACAAGATTTGTATGTCAAGAATGCGGTTATTTTACAGTAAAATGGATGGGAAAATGTCCTGAGTGTAAAAGTTGGAATTCATTTGTTGAGGAAATTGAAAAGAAAAAAAGTAAAAAGTTAGAAAATAAAGGTGTAGGAAGTTCTGAAAGACCAGTTAAACTATCTGAGATTAGTTTAAAAAAAGAAGACAGATTTTCAACATCAATTAAAGAATTAGATCAAGTTTTAGGTGGTGGAATAGTAAAAGGTTCTTTGACTTTAGTAGGAGGAGATCCAGGAATAGGAAAATCAACTTTACTTTTGCAAATGGCTAATAATATTGCTAAGAAAGAAAAGGTTCTTTATGTATCTGGAGAAGAATCTCTTAAGCAAACTAAACTTAGAGCTGAGAGATTAGGAGTCTCTAGTGATAAGTTATTTATTGTATCAGAAAACGATATTCAAAATATAGTTAATTATGTAAATAGATTAAAACCTAATCTATTAATAGTTGATTCAATTCAAACAGTTCAATCGAGTGAACTGTCATCAGCACCTGGAACTGTTTCGCAAGTTAGAGAGGCTACTTCAAGATTTATGAATATAGCTAAAGACAAAGGAATATCTACTTTTATAATAGGACATGTTACTAAAAGTGGTTCTATAGCAGGTCCTAAAATTTTAGAACATATGGTAGATACAGTCCTTTATTTTGAAGGTGAACAAAATAATATTTATAAAATACTTAGAGCTGTAAAGAATAGATTTGGGTCAACTAATGAATTAGGTATTTTTGAGATGACTTCAAAAGGTTTAATAGAAGTAAATAATCCTTCAGAGATATTTATTTCTAAAAGGTCTCAAAAAGGACCAGGATCAGTTATTACTTCAGCGTTAGAAGGTTCAAGACCACTTTTGATTGAAATTCAAGCTTTAGTATCTAGAACGAATTTTGCAACTCCAAGAAGAATGGCTAATGGTGTTGATAAAAATAGAATGGTTATGTTAATAACTGTTTTAGAAAAAGTTAAAGGAATGATGATTCAAGATCAAGATGGATATATAAATGTAGTAGGTGGGATGAGTTTAAAAGAGCCAGCTGCAGACTTAGCTGTTATTGTTGCAATTGCATCTAGTTTTATGGATGTAGTTATTCCTAAAAATTATGTATTTTTTGGTGAAGTAGGTTTGACTGGTGAAGTAAGACCTATAAGTAGAGCAGATCAAAGAATAAATGAAGCAGTAAAATTAGGATTTGAAAAATGTATATTACCAAAGGAAAATTTGAAAAACTTAGATGATACAGATATAGATTTAATTGGGATTGACAATATTTCTGATGTTTTTGATCAACTATTTGATTAATATAAGATTTTAATTACTAAAAAAAACAAAAAAAATTTATGATTAAATAATTGACTAATCAAATATTTGATGATATGATAATATTTTATTTGAATTGACATATTTTATAATATATAGTATAATGAATACAATACATGTCTTATACAAGGGGGTAAAATTTGTTTAAAATAGGAGATAAAGTTGTTTATCCAATGCATGGGGCAGGAATTATAGAAGATGTTGAAATTAAAGAAATATTAAATGAAGAAAAAAAATATTTTGTTTTAAATTTACCATTAAAAGAAATGCGAGTAATGATTCCTGCAGATAATACAGAAGATTTAGGTTTACGCCATGTTGTAGATGAAGAAAAATTAAATGAAGTTTTTGATGTATTAGTTTCTGGATTATCTAAAATGGATAAAAATTGGAATCGTAGGTTTAGAAAAAATTCAGATAAATTAAAAACTGGAGATATTTTAGAAGTCGCAGAAGTTGTTCGTAATTTAATGATTATGGATGATAAAAAAGGATTATCTACTGGTGAACGTAAAATGGTTAATAATTCTAAAAAGTTTCTTTTAAGCGAGATATGTTTAGTTAAAGATATTGAGATGGAAGAAGCTGAGGAAATTGTTAAGCAAAAAGTAGGAGTTTCTATTGACTTAGAAAAAGAAAAAGTAAGAAAAGAAGAAGAAGAAGAAAAAGAAAAAGAAAAAGAAAAAGAAGAGGAAAATTAAAACCTTAATTATTCGAAGTCAATACTATTTAATTAGTATTGGCTTTTTCAAT
>JBNJDJ010000062.1:0-12357 GCA_051744845.1 Bacillota bacterium | reverse complement strand
CTTTTCTTTCATTACTTCTTTTAGATTTTGTTGAAAAAATTTGATCTGTAGCAGAATCTGTTGAAGGTTTTGCTTTTTTAGCTTCTTCAATTAATTTTTCAGGATCATCAATTGCATCTTTAACACTAGCCTCTACAATTGGTTTTCCTTTGAACCTTTCTTTTGAAACTTTAGTATCTGCTGCAATTATAACACTATCAGCTTTTTCAATATCCTTAGCTGTTAATTCATTTTCAGCTCCTATTGATCCTTGAGTTTCTACTTTTAAATCAATTGACATCTCTTTAGCTTTTTGTTCTAAAGCTTCAGCTGCCATATAAGTATGTGCGATACCTGTCGGGCAAGCAGTAACTGCAATTATTTTCATAAATCCTTCCTCCTTAATCCAATCATTTAATTAATAGTTATTTATCTAGAATCTCTATAATTTCTGCTGACGTCTTAGCAGATTTTAGAGAATTTCTAAGCTCTTTATGCATTAGTCTTCTAGAAAGTTTACTTAATATTTTTAAATGTTCGTCACTTGAATTTTCTGGTACAGCTATTAAGAAAAATAAATAAGCGGGCTCATCATCACTTGATTCAAAATCAATTCCTGACTTGCTTTTTCCAAATGCAATTGTAGGTTTTTTAACACTACTAGATTTAGCATGTGGAATAGCAACTCCCATTCCTATACCAGTTGAGAATTTTTCCTCTCTTTCAAATACTGCATCTAATACTTTGTTTTTATCTATTAATCTATTTGATTTATTTATTAATTCTACTAATTCTTTAATAACATTTTCCTTGTTTTCGCTTTTTAAATTTAATTTGATAGTTCTTTCACTTAATAAATCTATTATTTTCATAACTCCTCCTAAATTTTATTAACTTTAAATTTATCTAATAATTTATTTATTACTTTTATGTTCCCAGTTTGACTACCCGAAGTCATAATATTTGCTGTAGAACAAGCCGCTCCGTATTTTAAAACATCTTTTATAGATTTTGATTTATACAATCCATAAGTTATTCCAGCGACCATCGCATCGCCAGCACCAACTGTACTTTTTACATCTACATTTAATGCATTTACATGATAAGAATTATTTTTATCAATATAAACAGCACCTTCTTTTCCGAGTGATACTACAACAGATTTAATACCTTTTTCTATAAATTCCTTTTTAACTGCCTTTTTAATTTCTTTATTAGATTTTAAATTAAGATTTAAATATTGATTTAACTCATCAATATTAGGCTTTATCATATTTGCTTTACTTTTAATAGCTTTCTCGAAAGGTTTTCCATAAGTATCTAAAATAACAAAGCAATCATTTGTTTTAGCTATTTTGATTAATTCATTATATATTCCATCATTTACTCCTTTTGGAACACTGCCTGCAAATACGACAATTTGATTGATTTTAGTTAACTTATCAATTCTTACTTTTAACTTATTTAGATTTTTTTCTTTAATTAATGGTCCTGGGTCATTTATATCAGTAAATAATTTATTTTTGTTGTCAACAATTTTAATATTTTCTCTAGTTGGTTCATCTATTTCTATAAATTCATTATTAATATTAATTTTTTTTAAATATTTTTTTATAAAATGACCACTCTCACCGCCTAAAAATCCAGTAGCGATACTTTCGATACTCAATTCTTTCAAAACTTTAGAAACATTTATTCCTTTTCCACCAGCATCTTTTTGTTTATAGTCTAATCTATTTACAGTATTGATTTCAAAATCATTAACAGAAATTGTTTTATCTACTGCTGGATTTAAAGTTACTGTTAAAACCATTATTCCTCCTTATATGTTGTTTTATTCATTTTTGTGTTTGTTTTTGATTGTTTTTATTGTATTATTCATATTTAATTTTGTCAAGTTTTTATTTGTTTTTGTTTGTGTTTATTTTTGTGCATAAAAAAACTCGAATCATTTATCGATTCAAGTTTATAAAAATAATTTATTTATTTGATACTAATATTTTAATATCATTTTTTTCATAATCATTTTTTAATTTTTGATCAATATTATCA
The DNA here is from genome assembly GCA_051744845.1 of Bacillota bacterium. Taxonomy (GTDB): domain Bacteria; phylum Bacillota; class Clostridia; order Peptostreptococcales; family Acidaminobacteraceae; genus JBNJDJ01. The sequence continues at coordinate 10,326 of JBNJDJ010000062.1, read as the reverse complement.
GTAATTAATACATCGGCATTTTTAATAGAAGAGATTTTTACAAATGACTTTTTTCCAAATTTTGAATTATCAGAAACAAATATGACTTTTTCGGATCTTTCCATAAAAACTTTTTTTATATTAGCCTCTGTATAATCTGGGGTTGTAAATCCTTCTTCAATAGTTATACCATTTGCTCCTAAAAAGACTTTATCAATATTAAAATTTTTCAAATTATTTTCTGCTATCGGCCCAACTAATGCCAACGTTTGTTTTCTTAAGTCTCCGCCTATTACAATTAAATTAATATTTTCATTATCTGATAAAACTCTAGCAATTATTATCGAATTAGTTATTACTGTTATATTATTGGAGCTTATATTTTTTGCAATCTGCAATGTTGTTGTACCAGAATCTAAAGCAATAGTATCACCATCTTTTATAAAAAGTGATGCATATTGTCCAATTGATTTTTTTTCTTCAAAATATCTATCACTTTTTTCATTAAATGTAGGTTCACTTTTTGTATGAAGTGGTTTTACTGCTCCACCATGAGTTCTACGTAAAATACCTAATGCTTCAAGATCACTTAAATCCCTTCTAATTGTAGCTTTAGATACATTATATTTTTTAGCTAGTTTATTTACAGTAACTTTTCCTAATTTATTAATTCTTTCTTCTATTTTGTTTTTTCTTTCTTCCGCAAACATAAAACACCTCATTATTTTATTTTTTTCTTCGATTCATATAATAAATTATCTGCTTTTTTAAAAGCTTTATCAAATGACTCATTTTTTTCTTTTTTATAAAAACCTAGAGAAGTATTAATATCTAATTTATAATTTTTAAAAACTAGTTTTTTATTTATATTACATTTAATTTTATTTTTAACTTCTATTGCTACTTTTTCTGGATAATCATTTAAAATAACTAGAAATTCATCTCCACCAATTCTAAAGCAATAATCTTTATTAGAAATTGTTTTTTCAACATTCTCATATACTCTTTTTAAAACTTTATCTCCTAATAAATGCCCATAGTTATCATTTATTTCTTTAAAATCGTCTAAATCTATTACTATTAGAAAATATTCTTTATTTATTCTTTTTAATTTTTCATTTAAATATTGTCTATTATATGCTCCAGTTAAAGGGTCTCTAATAGCCTTTTTATAATATTTTTTTGCTTTAAATTTATGTAATTTAATTTTTTGATTTAATGATCGATAATTTTTTATTAAAATACTAAAAATTGAAACTAAAAAAATTACAATACCAATAATAAACATTGGAACAAATGGTTTATTTAATAATCTTGTGTAAATATCATAAATTGAAGTAGCTAATAAAACAAAGGACCCTGTGAATATTAAAAAGCTATACTCTTTTTCATTAAAATTTTTATAAATTATTACTAACCAAATAAATATATTTATAGCTAAAATAATAATTATGTACTTATGAATAAACATTAAGACAATAATATCATTTATAAATACAAAACTAGATCCTATAATTACAGTAATTAATGAAACTCTACTTAAAGTTTTATTATTAAATATCTTAGAAATAAATAAACTATAAAATGATGTAGAATAATAATAAGATATTAAAACTAATTTTTTAAAAGTTATGAGTTTAAAAGGCATATATGGAATATAAATATAATCTAAAATAGAAATAGCCATAAAAAAGGCGCCTAAACTTACAAAAAAATGCATCTCTTGATTTTTTTGATCTAAAAAAATTAATGTTGTAAAAATCATTATTGTAGCTATTAATAATCCTATTGCTAAATAAATTACACTATTAATTAAATTTGTTATTAAACTTTCAATTTTTTGTAAATTATTAATACTTGAAATTATTATTGGAAAACCTTGAAGTCCAGATTCATAAGAATTTGTTGTTTTAATTTTCAAAATATTATTATTTTTAATCAAATCATCAGTAAAAGTAAAATATTTAAAATCATTCCAAATATTTGATTTGGATTTCTCGATATCACCATTTATTCCTATTAATTTATTATTTAAATAGACTTTATAACTAGACGAAGCTAGCTTATAAATTCCAATACCTTTGATACCTTTGAAATTTTCAATATTTTTTTTACTAAATTGGAAAATGTATTCTCTTTTATTATCAAATTGATTAATATATTGTTTATAATCTAATGAGTCTCCAGTATTATTATTTAATACAAAAACTTTAGAATTATTTATAAATAAATCATTTAAATAATCTAGACCAGAGCTTCTTAGAGAAAATAAAATGATTATAATAAATAAATATATTAAAATTGTCTTTTTTTGATTACTTTTTAAATTAATCATAATAATATTTTAATTCAATTAAAATACTGTTTCACCTCACTATTATGATTATAACATCTTTTTGTTAAAAATTAATATGTTTTTTTCAATTATTAATTATCTTTACCTTTGCATTATTTTCTAAATATGCATTTCCTCTTAATGCAATTTTATCATTTTCTTCTAAACCGATTATAACTTCAACTAAATTATTCTTAGTATTCCCAACTTTAATTTCCTTTTTAATTGCTTTGTTTTTTTTAATTATAAATACATATTTTTTATTTTGTTCATTTATTATAGCTTTTTTAGGAACTGCTAAACTTTTTCTTTTATTTAAGATAAACTCTGCTTCTATATATGAACCTATTTTAAACTTTTCTAATGACTTATTAATTAAAATTTCGACTTTGTATAAACCAGTATTTTCATTCGGTATATAGTTAAAATTTATCACTTTCCCTAAAACAAAATCTTTTAACGATGCATCAGGATATATTCGTACATTTTGATCCTTTTGAATCAAATCAATTTGACTTGATGTTACTTCAACTTTTGCAATAATTTTCTTATCATCAATTATTGTTAAAGCATCTTGCCCTTTGTAATCATCGTCTTCTTCAATATAAATAGCAGCTATCTTACCACTAATTGGACTATTAAAAGTATACTCTTTTAAATCATTTTGTAAAATATTAATTTGATTGTTATATGAAACTACAGCATCTTTATATTCATTTTTTATTTGATCATAATTAATTTTAGAAGTTTGAAGTTTTTGTTTAGAAATAGCTCCTTTTTCAAATAATAAAATATTTTTATCATACAATTCTTTAGAATCATCAAGCTTAATTTCTAAGTTTTCTTTTCTTGTTTCTAGCTGACTTTTTGTAATATTATAATTATTTTTAACATCTTTATTTTTAATTGAAAAAAGTGCCTCATTTTTCTTAACATTTTCACCATTGGAAATATAGATGTTTTCAATATCTCCTTTTTTTTCAGGACTAACAGTCATTGATTTATTAGGTTTAATTTTTCCCAGACTTAAAAATGAATCATAAATAGTAGTTTTATTTACTTTATAAGTTGTTATAGGGATTAAATCTTTTTTATTATCTTCAGTACTTTGTGTTTCACCTTGACTACAACTTGTAAATAAAATTAATATTATAAATAAATAGAGTAATTTTTTCATATAATATCTTCCTTTCTAATTTTTAAATTTTATTTTTAATGATTCAATTATTGAATATATAACTGGTATTATTATCAAAGTCAAAAAAGTAGTAATTAATAACCCAAAAATTAATGAATAACTAAATTGAGCATAATATACCTCTTGAAAAGCTAATGGTAAAACACCACCTATTGTTGTAAGTGTTGTTGCTAAAACTGGATTAAACCTTGTTTTACCTGCTTTTATTATTGCTTTTATCATTTCACCTTTTTCTTTTCTTAAAAAATTCATATAATCAATTAAAACAATCGCATCATTTACAGCTATACCAACTAAAGCAACTAAGCCCATAAATGCATAAAACCCAAAATCATTACCAGTTAAAACTAATCCACTAAAAACTCCTATTATTGACATCGGTATTGTAAGTAAAATAACAACTGGTTGTAATACAGAATCAAATTGAATTGTTAAAATAATAAAAACTAAGAATATGGCTAATATCATACTTTGGAATAAATCTAAGAAACTTTCTTGTATTCCTTCTACATCTCCACTTAAATTAACATCAATTGAGTCAGGTATAATTATATCTTTTCTTTTTTCATTAAAAGTCTCAATTACTTGATTTATATTATATCCTTTTTTAAGATCTCCTTCTATAAATACTAATCGTTTTTGAGTATCTCTTTTTATATTAGATAGTCCTACTTCCTCTTTCAAATTTGCTACCATTGATAAAGGAATTTTTACACCATCACTTTTTGTTATATAAAGTGAATTTAAACTACTAATATCATTCATCTGTTTTGAATGCATTTTTACAACAACATCTATACTATTATCATTAATATCTATTTGTGTAGCTGTTACTCCTTCAATTGATAATCTTAACTGATTAGAAATATCTGTTGGTGATAATCCAAGACTTTTAGCTTTTGTTTCTAAAATATCTATATATACTTGTGGTGTTCCTTTTTTTATTGATTTGTCCAGATTATAGGTCCCTGGTATATCTTCTAAAATTTTTAAATATTTTTCTGCTAATAGACTGGATTGAGCTAAATTATCTCCAACTAATTCAACTCTTATAGGTTTACCAACTGGTGGACCGCCTGAAGACTGACCTTCTACAATTATTTTGGCACCTGGAATATCTTTAAGAGAATTTTCAATATTATTTAAAGTATTAAAACCATTTTTTGATAAATTATCTTCTGATTTAAATAGTACATTTATGACTCCTTTATCAACTGGTTTTCCACCAATAGTCGTATTAAAGTTTTTAATATCTTCATTTAATAATAATTTTTTCTCCATTTGATTAATAATCTCGCTAGTATCATCTAAGGTAGTTCCTGAAGGGGTATCTACTTTTATTACTGCACTATTTGGTTCGTTTTGTGGAAAAAATGAAACTTGCAAAATTCCTAAAGGTAATAAACTTATACTACCTGCTAAAAATATTAAACTTATAAATAAAACTAATATTTTATTTAAATTCTTTTTTAAAATTTTTTCCATTATTTTCTCATAATACTTAATTAATATATTTTCACTTTTCCCTTTTTTAATTATAAATTCTTTAAAAAACATAGAAATGGCAAAAATTAATGTAACACTTACAGCTATTATTGTACTATCACCATCATTATAAAAAGCATAAAAACTAAGTATTATAATTATAAATATTTTTAAAATTTTGAAAAAATATGAATCATACTTTTTAGAAATATTTTCTTTTATTAATAAAGTATAAAGTGTTGGTGTAATACTAATAGATATTATAAAAGAAGAAAAAATAGCAATTATAATAGTTCTTGGAATTGTAGATACAAAAGCTCCTAATATACCTGGTAAAATAGCAAGTGGAAAAAAAGCTGCAATTGTAGTTGAACTTGAAGCTAAAATAGGATATCCTACTTGATTAGTTCCTATATAAGCTGACTTTTCAATATCTATATTTTTATTTTTTATTCTATCTATATTCTCCATAACTATAATTGAATTATCGACCAATAAACCTAAGGCTACTATAAGTCCTAAAATTGCAAAAGTATTAAGTGTTATACCAAATATATTTAAGAATCCTAAAGTTAGTAATAATGTCAACGGTATTGTAATTGAAACTATTAAAGCTTCTCTAAACCCAATAAATAAAAATAATACTAAAATTACTACTATTAAACCAGAAAAAGCACTAGTTTGAATACTTTTTAAATCATTTTCTACATTTACTGCATTATCAAAAGATATGCTAAAATTAATATCTTTAAAATTAGCTTTCTTTTTTAAATTATTTAAATAATCTTTAACACTTTGACTAGTTTCTAAAACATCTGCTTCATTTTTTCTTATTACCTCAATAACTACTGACTTTTGTAGTGACTCTCCATTAAAAGACTCATCATAAGTTCTACTAAATGATTCAATAGGTTCAGAAGTATCTAAAACTTTAGCAATATCATTTAAAAAAACTTGCTTATTGCTTGGTGATTTTATTAAAATATTTTCAATTTCATTAACTGTTTTGAATCTTTCATCAACTCTAATACTATAATTGATATTATTAAACTCCTTGTCTCCAATTGGTACAGAAATATTTAAATTTTTTAATGTATTTTCTACATCGCTAGGTTGAAGATGATACTCTAGTAATTTAGTTTCATCTAATATAATATGTATTTCTCTATCTAAACCACCTAAAATATTTATTTCTTCTATTCCCTTTTTTCCTTTTAAATCTGACTTAATATTTTCAGCTATTGAAGTTAATTCAAAAATACTTAACTCTCCTGAAATACTAAAATTCATCAAAGGTAACTCAGATGTTCTAAAAATCTTAGAAACAGGTTCATTAATTTCAGGTAAAAAATTTATACTATCAATTTTATTATCCAAAATAATTTTTTTTCTCTCAATATCAACACCTTGTTTAAATTCTACCGTGGTAATAGAATTACCAAATTTTGATTCTGAACTAATATTTTCAATTCCATCAATATCTTTAATTGCATCTTCTATTTTTACTGATACTAAATTTTCAACATCTTCTGGACTAGCACCAGGATAAGAAGTTTGAACAGTAATTGTTGGAAAAACTATTTCAGGTAATGATTCTTTAGGTAATATAAATAAACTAGTAATTCCTAGAGAAAACATTAATAAAATAAGCAATATTCCCATAGCTTTTCTATTAATAAAAAAATTTGCAATTTTTCCTATAAAATTAATTTCTAGATTGAATTCTGCTATATCTTTTTTCATTTTTTCTCCTTTATTTAAAAACCTTTTTTCTGTCCTTTCCAAGGTGGACTTTCATTTTTAATATATTCATCAACTCCTGGACCTTCTAAAGTATGTAGTCTCCATATACCATATACATAAGTGATTATTAATACTACTATTAATGCAGGCATGCCTAAAATAAATTTTGCTAAAAACATTTCATTTATTCCACTATTTAAAAATATATATATTTCTACACCAGTTCTTAAAGCTAAAGTCAATGACCATAAAAATGTTACTTCAATATAAGCTGGCTTTATATCCTTACGCCAATACCAATCAATAGGCCATCCTCTTGTTATATGGCTCAAAAGAGCAGCAAAGGGCTTATTTATTACTAAACTTACAACATTTACAATTAAAAAGAATATACTTGAAATAATATCTGGTAAAAAATAATATGTTGCATTCTTAGAAATATATGTAAAACTAGCTGCTATAACAACTCCAATTAATCCAAAAATTGCATATCTGGAAATTTCGTCTTTAAAATATCTTAGATAATAAATAAAAAAAGCACTAAAAAGTGATATTGAAATCGCAATTTCTAAGGTAAATGAATTAATTAAAATAAAATATATAGTCGGTGGTATAATAGTATCTATTGTCTTAGATGAAAAAACTAATTTGATTTGTGAAATCAACTCTCTGATAAGGTTCATATATACCTCCAATCTATTTTTTATATAAATTACCTAATAATAATTTATTAATATCCCCATCTGATTTATTTATATTTAAATATATGTATATGCTAGCTGTTAAAAATCCAAATATCATAACTAAAATTATCCAAATTATACTAAATAAAACATTTTCTTCTCTTATAAAAATCCAAATAGAAAAAATACTAAAACCAACATATAAATCTATTAAAGACATAATTCCCCAAGGATTTTCTAAAAGCTTTGCACCGTCTTCTAAAAAGTTTCCATTTAGAAATCCATTTACTAAACCTATAGTCATAAATAAAATACATATTAATAATATAATCTTTATTTTTCTCATATTTCCTCCTTAGGGAATGTCTTTATATATATTATCCAATTTAAAACTTTTAAAACATTATAAATTAATGCTTAATATTTTCTTAATATAATCTATTTGATTAATATCATTTATCCAATTATCAGGAATTTTTTCAATTCCATGATACTGTGCTAATATAGAGCCTATTATTATACCTCTAGCTGCAGAATCTCCACCTGCTAAAATATTTTTTAAAATTGCTTTTTCAAATGAATTTTCATACTTAAATAATAAATATAGAGTACTTGGCAATGAAGCTTCAGATGAACACATTTGACCTAATCTATTAATAGATTTATTAGTATCTTTTTCTAAATTCTTTTTAGCCTTCATAATATATTTGTTTATTTTATTAGAAAACTTATCTTTAATATTTTCCACTCCTTGACTAGGCGAAACGCCTTTTTCAACTTCTTTTAGAAGTTTAATGAAAAAATTGCCTATTTCTATTACAAAAGGATTATTATGAGTAGCTTTAATAACTTCTTTACTTTTTAATTTTAACTCATCAAAGTTTTGACCATAATAATAATATAAAATTGGTATAATTTTAATCCCTGAAAATTCATCAGAATTTGAACCAACAAATTTTTCATCATCAATATTTTTAATAGTTTTTTTCATTGATTTATCTTTATATCCAGAGTAATCTTTATACCATTTTCTAAATTCAAATAAAAAATCTTTTCTACTAAACTCCTCCTTTTCTTCTAAAAAATTTAAAAGTAAAATCAATTGATCCCCTAAATGTGTAAAATCACCTTTAGTTTTATTTTTATGAAAACTATCTTCTAATGGATTTGTTAATCCTTTTATTGGATAAAAATTATTCTTTAACTTTTTAGTATCATATATCCAATGTGGTCCTAATGACATTGCATCTCCTACTAAAGCTCCAATAACTGCTTTTTTTCTATCAATCATTATATCACTTCCTCTCAAAATAGTATTACCCACAATCCTTAGTTTTAAACTAAGAATTAATTTTTCTAAAAAAATAACTGATTTTTAATCAGTTAAAAATTAAGATTTTCTTTCAATTTATCTTTTCTTTCTTTAATTTTGTTAAGTCGACTTCTTAATAGACTAGATTTTAAATGATCTTTTTCTATAAAAAACATTGAAATTCCACCTAAGCCTACATGTGTACCTACTGCTACTCCCATTTGCATAATATATACTTTTCCTTTAAAATTAGTTTCTCTTAGAAATAATTTCTTTAAATTATTTGCTATTATTTTATCAGAAGAGTAACCTATTATAATAAAATCATTTGCATCTTTATCTACTCTTTTTTTGTATTCTTTTACGTAATATTTTAAAACTCTCTTTATACCTCTTTCTTTTGCAATTATTGAACCTTTAGCATTTTTCATAGTCATAATTGGTTTAAGTCTAAATAGTTTTCCTAAAAAAGCACTTGTATTTGTCAACCTACCACTTCTAATTAAATGATCTAAATCTGAAACTGCTAAAAAGTGTTTAATATTTTTCTTATATAATTCATTAAATAAAACTAATTGTTCCAAACTTGCTCCTTTTTCTAAAAGCATAGCAGTTTTTAAAATTAAATAACCACTCCCATGACTCATAGATTTTGAATCAATTACCTTAATATCAATATCTTTTTCATTTTCTTCTAAAAACTGATTTTTGGCAATTACTGCTGATTGATAAGAACCACTTGTTCCACTAGACATACATATACAAAGTATTTTTTTATAACCATTTTGAACACTATCTTTGTATAATTTTATAAACTCAGCTGGACTCGGCATTGATGTTGTTGGATGATTTTCCAAATTTTCTAACATTGAAAAAAATTCATCACTAGTAATATCAATTCTATCTTTATAACTTTTCGATTCAATATTAATATTTAAAGGGGCTATACCAATATTATATTTTTCTATTATTTCATCTGTCAAATCACATGTTGAATCTGCTAATAAACGAATCATTTTTCCTCCTTAGTATACATAATATATACTTATTATATCATGATGTTTATTAAAACGCATTAAATAATTCTAAACTTTTTTATCATTTACAATATATATATTAAAGAATTGATATAATAGTACTAAATTTTCTTTGCTCTTTTGAGTCTAAAATATTTATATCTTCTTTATATTTTAGATTCATTTTTTCATCTATATAATCAGTTGAACCTTGCCAAGGCTCTATACATAAAAACGGAGCATTTGGTGTCCAAATTGCTAAATTGTTAAATTCCTTAAATTTAATTTTTATATAATCTTTTTCCAAATCATCTTTTAATATTACATAGTTAGATTTTAAACTAGGCAAAAATAAAGTATCGTGTTTAAATAAATCAAAAGACAACTTTAATTTTTTTTCATTGTCTAATAATTTAAATGAATCTCGCAATCTTAAACCAGTTTTTAAGTCAAATTTAGCTGAAGATATATCTTCTTTTTTTTCAAATTCTATATATTTTTCACCATCGGATATCTTAAAATTATAAGCAGTATGTCCTCCAAGGTTATAATACATTTTATTTTTGCTTTTGTTT
>JBNJDJ010000061.1:0-12378 GCA_051744845.1 Bacillota bacterium | reverse complement strand
CAAATATATATTATATAATAAAATCAGGTGATTATAAATGATTTATAAGAAAAGATGGACGTTATCTTTGTTTGCACTAATAAATACGATTATATTTTTAATGGGGAATGTTTTAAATAAAAAAATAAATCATTATAAAATATATCCAAGTGATATTTCATTTTCAATTATTTTTGGAATGTTTTATGGATTTATTATAGGTTATTTTATCTTATTATATTTAGATAAAAATAAAGAAAATCAAATTTTAGATTCTGAAGTTAAACATAGTATAAATAAATTAGAAATTTTTAATGAACAATTAATTTCTCAAAATAAAGAATTAGAATCTTTTAATGATATAATTTCGGATAAAGAAAAAGAACTTAGAGAGATTATTAATATAGTTCCTGTACAAATATTTTTAAAAGATATAGATGGTAATTATATTTTATCTAATAAAGCTCATGCTAATTTTTTAGGTTTTGATGTAGAGGAATTAGAGGGTAAAAATCAAAAATATTTAGATTTTTTTGATAAAAATCAAACTGACTTTTTTAAAAAAACAGATAAAAAAGTAGTTAAAGAAAATAGAATTTATACATATGAAAAATCTGTTAATATAGATGATAAAGATAAGTACTTAAGAATTTCAAAGATCCCTTTAACTTTATCAAGTGGAGAAGTAGAGATTTTAGTAGTAGCTCAAGATATGACTAATATTAATAATTTAAAAAATAAAATTCAAAGACAAAATAAGCGTTTGAAAAAAGATAATCAAAAACTTAGTAAATTAAATAAGAAAAATAAAAAATTAGCTTTAGATTTTGAAAAATTAATCCATTTAATATCTTTTTCAGCTTCTAAAGAAGAAAATAATGAATATTTAAAAAATGTATTTAATTTAGTTTCTCAAATGATGTCAAAATCTAAATCATCATCAATATATTTATTTCAATTAGGAAAGGTTAAATATATAGATTCAAAAAAATACTCTGTAAAATCACTAAATAAAAGAGGTTATTTAAAAGAAGATTTTCAAATGCCAAAGAAAAATAAAGTTAAAGTTTTAAAATCTTCGGATAAATTTTCTTTAATAATTGGTTTTTATTATGGAAAAGAAGTTATAGGTGGACTTAGTATTGATTTTGAAAAAAATATAAGTAAAAAGATAGTTGAACAAGAAAAAAGGTTTTTAAGAAGTGTTTCTATACTTATAAATAATTATTATTTAAATAAGAAAACTTTAGAGATTAATAATTCAAAGCAAAAAAATATAATTATTTCTTTAGTAAAACTACTTGAAATTCATGATGAATATACTAAAGGACATTCTGAAGAAGTTGCTAGGTTATCTCAAAAATTAGCTATTAAAATGGGTATTGAAAATTCTAATAGTGCATATTGGGCAGGTATGGTTCATGATATTGGGAAAATATTAATTGATAAAAAGATTTTAAATTCTAAGACTAAATTATCTTTTTCAGAATATGAAACTGTAAAAAATCATCCTTTGTGGGGATATGAAGTTTTAAATAAGTCAGATGAATTAAAAGATATTGCTAAGTATATATTACATCACCATGAAAGATATGATGGGACTGGTTACCCTGAAGGACTCAAAGGAGAAGAAATTCCACAGATTTCTAGGATTTTAACAGTTACTGATTCTTGGGATACAATGCGAACTAAAAGATCTTATAAAAATTCAATGGGGCTAGAAGAATCTATACAAGAACTTATTGATAACAAAGGTAGTCAATTTTGTCCTAAAACTGTAGATATATTTATTGAAGAAATTTTAAGAAATGAAAGTCAATTTGAAAAAGACAAAGTTGCAAAATAAGAAAAGAGGTTGTTTTTTTGTATACAATAACAAAAAATATCTTAGTTAATGATGTTATGAGCGATGAATTTATAACTATTACTACGAATATATCTTTGAATAAAATGATTGATTTATTTTTAGAAGAGAATATTGACGACATTTTTATAATTGATCAAAATAATAAATTATTATCACTTTTTACTTATAAAGATATAGTAGAAATAATGAAAAATGAAAATTTAAATTTAAGAGTAGGAGAATATATTGATAAAAAACTTATTAGTATTTCACCATATCAAAATATTATTACTGCTAGAGATTTTATGAAAAAGTATAAAATAGGTAGATTACCTGTTTTAAAAAATGGAGAATTAATCGGAGTAGTTAGAAAAAATGATGTAATAAAAAATTATTATCAAGCTATTGAAGGCATGGAAATTGAAATTAAACAAATATTGAATTCTATTCATGAAGCTATTACAGTTATAGATGAAAATGGAATAGTAAAAGTATGGAATGAAAATGCAGAAAAACTTTACAATATTTCTAAAGGTAGAGTTATTGGTCGGCATTTAAAAGAGACTTTTCCAAATGCATTAATGCTTGATGTATTAGAAAATGAAAAAGAATATGATAATTTACATTATACATTAAATAAAGGTAGACAAGTAGCTATTTCTGCTCATCCAATATATGCAAATGATAAGTTAATAGGAGTTGTTGCTTCGGAAAGAGATATTACAGAAGTTAAAGAACTTTCTGAACAACTAAAAAAAGCTAATAAAACAGTAGAAAGATTAGAAAAAAAAGTAAAATCTATTAATAGTAACGAGTTTAAAGATATTTTAGGGAAATCAAAATGTATAAAAAAAGTTATTGAAAAAGCAAAACAGGTTTCTAAGACTAAAGCGAGTATTTTAATAACTGGTGAAAGTGGAACTGGTAAAGAAATTTTTGCTAAATCTATACATAGTGCTTCTGATAGACAAGGTAAATTTATACCTGTAAATTGTAGTGCTATACCATTAGAACTTTTTGAAAGTGAATTTTTTGGATATAAGGAAGGTGCATTTACCGATGCACTTAAAGGTGGGAAAAAAGGATATTTTGAGCTGGCTAATAAAGGGACAATATTTTTAGATGAAATTGGTGAGCTAGACTTATCTGCTCAATCTAAACTTTTAAGAGTTTTACAAGAATATAAAATCAAACCAGTAGGAAGTGAAGAATACAAGAGTTTAGACATAAGAGTAATTAGTGCTACTAATAGAGATTTAGTTAAAATGATTGAAAAAGGTGAGTTTAGAGAAGATTTATATTTCCGATTAAATGTTATTAACTTATCAATGCCAAGTTTAAGAGAAAGATGCGAAGATATTGAAATTATGGTAAGAGCATTTATAAAAGAATATGCTTCTTTAAATGATAAAAAAATTATAGGTATAACTCAACCTGCAATTAATCAATTAATGGCATATAATTGGCCAGGAAATGTTCGTGAACTTAAAAATGCTGTTGAACAAATGATTGTTTTATCAAATGATACAAAATTAACTGAATCAGTTGTTCCAAATTATATAAAAAGAAGAATTAAATCTAATAATAAAAATAATATTAATAGACCGGATACTTTTGATTTAAATGTATTAACAGATGATTTAGAAAGACGAATGATAAAAAAAGCTTTAGAAAAATTTGATGGAAATAAGAGTAAAGCAGCAAAGATTTTAAATATACCAAGAGCAACACTTTATTATAAAATTAATAATTTAGAAATAGATGTTTAATTTCTGACGTGTGTTTAAAAAGTTGACAAACGATCTTAATCATTGGTTTGTAAAGGTTTTGAAAGGTTTTTGATTAAAATAATCGTCAAAATATTGACACAAGCTTGTTAATTATATCTCATAGTTGTTAAATAATATACTATCTTTAAAGGGCTAACCTTAGGGATAGTATATTTTTATTTTGTCTTTTTTTTAACATTGGAATAGTTTATGCATCATATATAGGTGAGTTTAATAAAAGGAGGTGTACATGTTAAGAAATATAATGTTAAATGACCATATTGGTCCGCCAGCTAAACCGGTTGTAAAAAAAGGTCAAAAGATCAAACGAGGAGATTTGCTAGCAAATCCTGAAGGTCTTGGCGCAAAAGTTCATTCGAGTTTTACTGGTGAAATAAAAGAAATAAACGAAAATTATATAGTAATTAAAGCAGATGATAACCAAACTAAAGAATACGTTAAAATATCTAAAGATAAAGATAAATTAAAAATGATTGAAAATGCAGGAATAATTGGTGCAGGTGGAGCAGGTTTTCCATCGCATATTAAATTTGATGCAGATATTAAAGGTGGTTGCGTAATTGTTAATGCAGCAGAGTGTGAACCTGTTTTATCTCACAATATAGAAGTTTTAAACAAAACACCTGAAATGGTGATTAAAGGTTTACAAGAAATTATTGAATTGACAAATGCTAAAAAAGGTATAATCGCAATTAAACCAAAACATAAAGATACATTAATTAAATTAGGTAAAAAGACTAAAGATATTGAGAATATTGAGATTGAATATTTACCTAATATGTACCCGGCAGGTGATGAAAGGGTAGTAGTTAGAGAAATACTAGATGTTGAATTAGAACCTGGACAATTACCTTTAGAAGCTAATGCCATTGTTAGTAATGTAGAAACAATAAAAAATGTTTATTTGGCAATACACAAACAAAAACCAGTAATAGATAAAGATGTTACTATTGGTGGTAGAGTAAAAGATAGTCAAGATGGTAAAGTTTTTTTAGATGTAGCTATAGGTATAACTGCAGATGAATTAATAAATAAATCCGGTGGGTTTATTAAACCTTATGGAGAAATTGTAATAGGAGGTCCTTTTACAGGTTCTTCAGGTGATAAGAAAAGTCCTGTAGGCAAAAAGACAGGTGGGTTTATTGTTGCAATGCCATATCCTCAAGAAAAGAGAAAAGTCGGAATTTTAGAATGTGAATGCGGTGGCCAAAATGAAAGGTTAACTGAAATAGCTAATAAAATGGGTGCTGAAGTTGTAGCAAAAGAAAAATGCGATCGTATGGTAGAAGTAAATGGTAGATTCAGATGTGAACTTCCTGGTGAATGTCCTGGACAAACATCTACAGTTTTATCTCTTAAAAAGAAAGGCGCTCAAGTTATTATAGCCGGCGCTTGTGAGGATTGAACTAACACTGTTACGAAAGTAGCTCCTAGTTTAGGAGTTCCGGTTTATCACAGTACAGATCATGTTTTAAGAGCAACAAATCATAAAATTTATAGAAAAATTAAAAAGTAGGAAAGAGAGGGTTAAAATGTCTATAACAAAAGAAACGGCTCAAAAACACGCAAAAGACAATGCTATTACATGTTGTAGATTTGAAGCTGGTACAACTATTGAAGCTTCAAATTTAGAAGATCCTGCTATTTTTGAGGATCTAGAAGTATCAGGTTTATTAGAAATTCCATCAGATTGTTTAACAATCGAAGAGGTTTTAGGAGCAAAATTAACTGAAACAGTTGATGCATTAACTCCTTTAACTAAAGATAATTTAGAAGGAATTAATGAAGTTAATGAAACTAATAATGAAAAAGAGAGTGAACAAGTAAACGAGAGTAAAGATTTATCTTCTAAAGAAGAAACTAAAAAAGTTAAAAATACTTCTTCTAATAATGGTGGAGTATTTAAATTAAGCATTGGTCAAGGAAAAGATATTAATTTAGAAATTCCAATGTCAGCATTTAATTCACAAAGTGAAGTTGTAACTGAAACTGTAGCTAATGAAGATGTTGAAACTGAAGTTGTAGAAGCAAAAGAAGAAACTAAAGAATCTCAGGTAGATATTAAAGGTAGCTTGACTAAAGAATATATTTCTATTGAAGATGTTCAATTTGCAAAAGAAACTGCTATTAAAGATAATGTATTATACTTAAGAGAAGATATTTGTAAAGATGCTGTAGATGCAGATGAATTAGTAGTTGATATCGATGTAGATATAATTACACCTAAAAATTATGATGAATATAGTGAAACTTTAATGGATATTCAACCTATTGCTACTAAAGTAGAAGGTGAAGTTGGTGAAGGAAAAACTAGAGTATTAGATGGTGTTGTATCTATAGTAACTGGTGTTGATGAAAATGGAGTTCAAATTGGTGAATTTGGTTCTTCTGAAGGTATAATTAAGAAAAACGTTATGTGGAATAGACCTGGTGCGCCAGATGAAGGAGAATTTTTCATAAAAACAGAAGTAACAATTAAAGAAAAAACTAATATGGAAAGACCAGGACCATTAGCGGCTCACAAAGCAACAGACTTTATTACTCAAGAAATTAGAGATGTATTAAAAGATTTAGATGTTAATTCATCTAAAGAAGAAAATTTAGAATTTAAAAGAAATAAAGGTAAGAAAAAAGTTGTTGTTGTTAAAGAGATAATGGGACAAGGTGCTATGCACGATAATATTATTTTACCTTTTGAACCAGTTGGAATATTAGGTGGAAAGCCAAATGTAGATTTAGGTAATTTACCAGTAATGCTTTCTCCATTAGAAGTACTAGATGGTGGTATTCATGCATTAACTTGTATTGGACCGGCTTCAAAAGAGACTTCTAGACATTACTTTAGAGAACCTTTAGTTAAACATGTAATGGAAGATGAAGATGTAGATTTATGTGGAATAATATTTGTTGGTTCTCCTCAAATAAACTCTGAAAAGTTCTATGTTTCTAAGCGTTTAGGTCAAATGGTAGATGCTTTAGATGTAGATGGAGCTATTATTACAACAGAAGGTTTCGGTAATAACCATATTGATTTTGCTTCACATCACGAAGAAATTGGTAAAAGAGGAATTGACGTTGTTGGTATGACATTTGCTGCAAATCAAGGTGCTTTAGTTGTAGGAAATGAATATATGACAAATATGGTTGATTTAAATAAATCTAAGCAAGGTATTGAAAATGAAATACTTTCAAATAATACATTATGTAAAGAAGATGCTATAAGAGCTATTGAAATGCTAAAAGCTGCTATGCATGGAGGAGAGATTAAAGAACCAGAAAGATCATGGAATCCAAATGTTAAAGTTAATAATGTTGATGTTGTTCAAGAGGCATTAGATGAGTCTTTAGAGTTAGTTGATAATGAGCAAGTTTTAGAAAAAAGTAAAAAAAGAAAAGCAATTTATGAATCAGAAGAGGCAAATTAATGAAAAGTTATGAAAATAAAGAAATATCTATCGAAGGGATTATAACTGCTGTCAAAGATGGCTTAGTTTCGATGGATTTAAAAGGTCGTTTAGGTGATTTAACTGTTCCTAAACGAATGATTATTTCCGATGACGAAATAAAAGTAGGCATGGAAGTGAAATTTAAAATGACTTTTCCTGTAGTAAAAAAAGAAAAGTCAGATAAAAAAAATGATTATAAGAATTATAAATTATAAGGAGGTATTATGAGTAAAGTAGTGAATGGATTACAATCTGAGATTTTTGTTCCAATTACTCCAGATCCAGTATGGACACCTGTTGAAAAAGATTTAAAAGATATGAAAGTAGCTTTAGCAACAGCTGCAGGTGTACACTTAATAGAAGATGATAATTTTAATTTAGCAGGAGACTTCACTTATAGAGAAATTCCAGGAGATGCAAGTGTTGATAAAATGATGGTATCTCACGGAGGATACGATAATGGTGATGTTAATAAAGATATTAACTGTATGTTTCCAATAGATCGTTTAAGAGAATTAGCAGATGAAGGTTTTATTAAAGAAGTAGCTCCAGTACACTTTGGTTTTATGGGTGGTGGAGGAGACCAAGAAAAATTTAAAAATCAAACTGGTCCTGAAATTGCACAAAAATTAGTAGATGAAGATGTTGACGCAGTATTGTTAACAGCTGGTTGAGGAACTTGTCACCGTTCTGCTGTATTAGTACAGAGAGCGATAGAGGAATCGGGTATTCCTACAATAATTATTGCAGCACTACCACCAGTTGTAAGACAAACAGGTTCTCCAAGAGCAGTTGCTCCGTTAGTACCAATGGGAGCTAATGCAGGTGCACCTAATGATGTTGAAATGCAAAAAAATATTGTTAAAGATTCATTAGAACAATTAGTTGAAATTCCATCAGCAGGTAAAATTATATCTTTACCTTATGAATATGTAGCAGAGGTATAAATTGTGATTAAAAAAGATAGATTAGTGATCAAATCTTTTCATGTTGATAATGTTGAGTTTGGCACTGAAAATAAAATTGAAGATGGGGAATTAAAAATTTCCTCATCTTTTATAGATAGATTGAAACATCAAAATGAAATGATTGAATCTATAGATATAGATATTTTAGATACAAATAATTTAAATAAACAAGTAAATTCTATTATGGATTTTGTTCCAATTTCTAGTAAAGTTTTAGGAGAAATGGGACGTGGAATTACTCATACTTTAACAGGAGTTTATTTAATGTTAACGGGAGCAGATACTAATGGAAAACAAATTTGTGCTTTCGGCTCTTCAGATGGTGATTTAGAAAAACATTTAGCATTAAATAAAGCAGGTACACCTAAAAAAGGTGATTTGATCATTCATTTTGATGTAATTTTAAAAGAGTTAAAAGATTTTAATAGAGAAAATACATCAATACCTTTTGAAATTTCAGATTTATTTATCCAAGAATTTAGAGAAATTTTAAAAAATAAAAATGGTAATAAAGCTACTGAGAAACATACTTTTTATAACAAGATAAAGAAAGATAAGAAAAAAGTAGTTATTTTAAAACAAATTGCAGGTCAAGGAGCGATGTATGATAATAGACTTTTCTGTAATGAACCTAGTGGTTTTAAAGGAGGAAAGTCGATTATAGAGCTTAAAAATATGCCAGTATATTTAACGCCTAATGAATATAGAGATGGCGCTATAAGAGCACTTACTTAGGAGGAAATTATGGGTATAGGACCTTCAACAAAAGAAACAAGTTTACATCACTTTAGAGATCCTTTATTAGATGTAGTTGATTCAGATGACGATATTGACCTACAAGGGATTATACTAGTAGGAACTCCTCAATCAAATGAAGAAAAATATTTTGTTGGAAAAAGAGCAGCAAAATGGATAGAAGGAATGCGTTCAGATGGTGTTATTTTTTCAATAGATGGTTGGGGTAATTCTCATGTGGATTATGCAAATACATTTAACGAAATTGGGAAAATAGATGTACCAGTAGTAGGTTTAAGTTTTATAGGTACACAAGCAAAATTTGTTGTTAAAAATAAGTATATGGATACAATTGTTGACTTTAACAAATCAGAAAAAGGCATCGAAACAGAAGTTGTTGGACAAAATACTGTTAACAAATTAGATGCTAAAAAAGCATTGGCAATGTTAAAATTAAAAATGCAAAAGAAAGGATGATCATAAATGAAGTTTAAAAATAATATTCATGTTATTGATTCACATACAATGGGAGAGCCTACAAGAATAATTATGAGTGGTACTCCTAAAGTTAAAGGTAATACTATGGCTGAGAAAAAAGACTTTTTAATTAATGAATTAGATCATATTAGAACTTCTGTTATGCATGAGCCTAGAGGACATAACGATATGTTTGGATCTATAATTACAGAACCTTCAAATAATGAAGCAGATTTCGGTATTGTATTTATGGATGGTGGCGGATATTTAAATATGTGTGGTCACGGTTCAATTGGCGCTGCTACAGTTGCTGTAGAAACAGGAATGGTAGAGATGAAAGCTCCAACGACAGAAGTAAAGTTAGATACACCTGCAGGTTTAATTTCTGCTGATGTAAAAATTGAAAATGATAAAGCAAAAGAAGTTTCTATTGTAAATGTTCCTTCGTTTTTATATAAAGAAGATATTGAATTAGAAACTAAAAACTACGGAAAAATTAAATTTGATATTTCATTTGGCGGATCATTCTTTGCAATTATTGATGCTAAAGAATTAGGAATAGATGTTAAAAAAGAAAATGTATCTAAACTTCAAAAAGCAGG
Organism: Bacillota bacterium; assembly: GCA_051744845.1. Classification (GTDB taxonomy): domain Bacteria; phylum Bacillota; class Clostridia; order Peptostreptococcales; family Acidaminobacteraceae; genus JBNJDJ01. The sequence goes on along the minus strand of JBNJDJ010000061.1, from coordinate 2,535 downwards.
TATTGATTTATTAGAGTTAATAAATAAGGAAATTGAAGTTAAGCATCCAGAGATGGAATATATTAATACAGTTGATTTAGTTGAAATATATGATAAACCTTCGAGTAATGAAGCTAATTATAAAAATATTGTTGTGTTTGGACAAGGACAATTTGATAGATCGCCTTGTGGAACTGGTACTAGTGCTAAAATTGCTACTCTTTTTTCAAAAGGGTTGCTTTCAAAAAATGAAAAATTTGTATATGAAAGTATTTTAGGGACTAAATTTAAAGCGAGAGTTTTAGATAAAACAAAAGTTGGAGATTATGAAGCGGTTATTCCAGAAATTACAGGAGCAGCTTATATTACAGGATTTAATCAGCTTGTAATTGATGATGACGATCCAGTAAAGTATGGATTTAATTTATAAAAGCTCAAATGAGTTTTTATTTGGCTATATTTGTTAAATTTTAAACATATATTTTTTATATTTTAAGGAGGAAGGATTTATGATTAATGTAATTTTAGGTGTTTTAGGAGCACTAACAGGTTGGTTTGCAATTATCTTTGGTAAGGATATATATGAACATAAAGATAATTTAGAAAATAATTCAGCTATTAAGACAGGTTTAATAGGGGCTACAACAAACTTTTTCGATGCTTTAGGGATAGGTTCATTTGCACCAACTACTACTCTTTTAAGAAGTTTTAAACAAGTAAAAGATAGAGTTATTCCTGGAACATTAAATGTTTCTTGTACAATCCCAGTTGTTTTAGAAGCATTTATATTTATTACTGTTATTGAAGTGGAAATGGTAACTTTAGTTTCAATGTTAGCAGCAGCTACTTTAGGAGCATATTTAGGAGCTGGAATTATTGCTAAAATGGATGAAACAAAAATCCAATTAATTATGGGAGTGGCTTTAATAATTACAGCAGGTTTAATGCTTGCAGGACAACAAGGTTGGATGCCTGTTGGTGGAGAAGCTATAGGACTTTCTGGAACTAAGTTAGTTATAGGTGTTGTTGGGAACTTTATATTAGGAGCATTAATGACAGCTGGTATTGGTCTTTATGCACCTTGTATGGCACTTGTATATATGTTAGGTATGTCTTCAAGAGTAGCATTCCCTATTATGATGGGTTCTTGTGCATTCTTAATGCCAGTTGCTTCTATTAAATTTGTTAAAGAACAAGCTTACAATAAAAAAGCATCTCTTGCGATTACGATCGGTGGTATCGTAGGAGTTATTATTGCTACACAAATAGTTAAATCGTTACCACTTAATATCTTAACTTACTTAGTAATATGTATTGTTACTTATACTGGTGGGTCTATGTTATATTCAGCAACTAAAGACGACGATTCTATTAAAAATGCAGCGTAATAAAAATCCCTTCGGGGATTTTTTTACTTTTATATAAAATATGTTAAATATAAAACAAGGAGGTTATATGAAATTACAGCAAAAAATTACATTAATCGTTTTAATATTAGTTTGTATTTCTTTATCGGTGGTTAGTTTTTTTAATTATAAAACAAGTATTAAAGCTTTAGAAAAACAATTAATAACTGATGGATTTCATTTATTAGAAAATGTAGATGATGAAATAAATAGAACAAGATCTATTGAAGGTATAGTAGAAAATTTTTATAAAGAACGATTGATTACAATTTCCAAAACATTTAAAACTAGAGATTTAGAAAATATAACTAATGAAGATATTAAAGAAATTGCCAATGTTTTAAACGTAGAAGAAATAAATATATCAGATAACTCTAGAAAAATAATTAAATCAACACATTCAGATTATGTGGGATATGAATATAAGAAAGATCATCCAATGTATAAAGTATTTGAAGGAAAAGAAAATGAGTATATAGAGAAGGCAAGAAAAAATGATGCTGGAGATGGTTATTTAAAATATGGTGGAATTAAATTAAATGATAATTATTATGTACAAGTAGGGATATCTGCAGATAAGATATCTGAAATTAAAGATAAATATTCACTTCAAAATACCTTAGTTAATCTTGCTGAAGGTAATAAACATATTGTTTATGCTACTTCTTTTAATAAAAAATTAGTTGAAACTGCTGGAAGTAATGGTAAAGTAGGAGAAACATTTGATGATATAGGGACTAAAACAGCAGCTAAAGATGAAAAAAGATATTCAGGTTTTTATTATTCTGAGACTTACGAAAAGGAAGTTTTAGATTTATTAATACCTTTTTATGAAGATGGAAAACATATTGGAGCTTTAAATATAGGATTAGATCTTAAAGCTTATAATCAAGTTAAAGATACTTTGATTAATCAGTCTTTGATGGTTAGTATAATAAGTTTATTATTAATTGCAGTAATTTTATTTTATGCAATTAAAAAAGCATTTGATCCAATGAATTTAATGATTAAAAACCTTGAAAAAATCTCTAGTGGTGATTTTAGTGATGAGTTACCAAAAGGTTTATTAAAAAGAAAAGACCAAATTGGGAATATGGCTAATAGTTTAGAAAATATGCGTATTGATCTAATTGAGCTTTTAAAAGAGATA
>JBNJDJ010000060.1:0-12545 GCA_051744845.1 Bacillota bacterium | reverse complement strand
TAAATACAAACTTCGCAAAATAGAAGAAAATATTAAAAAGTTAGAAATAGATATTAAAAAAGAAGAAGATTTTATCAAAGATCATCCTTCAAAATATCATATAATACAGGAAAAAGTTAAAATCATTAACAATTTAGAAAATCAGTTAGAAGCTTCACTAAAAAAGTATTATAATTATATTGAAAAATTCGAATAAAATGCTCAATAAAAATAATAAAATTTTTCAAAATTAAAAGTTAGTAGGTAATTCCCAGAAAAATTTCTGGGAAGCTCCTTCTAATTAATATATATGATCTCAAATCTTAATATGATCATTATTTAGAAATTTCAAATGTTTCAATGTTAAAAACTCATTTTCATTATTAATTCAGTTTGATAAACCACTTTGGTTAATCTCTTAAATTTTATACGACTTTATATTGTTAAACCTCTTAAATATCTTAATCGTTCTATTTATTATTAACAAATTTTTATACTCTATTACTTTTCCAAAATTTTTAATTAAATTAATAATTGGCTATCGCTCTAACTTTTTAATATCTGAAAAATCTTTTATGAATTTATCTGCATAATATATTTAGATAATAATATAATTCAAAAAAGAGAAAATCAAGGAGGATAAATGTTTTCAAGTGGAGATAGTGTAAAAAAAGGAACATATAAATGTATTACTTGCGATGAAAAAATAATAATTAAAAAAAATGGAGAGGTTTTACCTGAATGCCCTAAATATAAAGCTTTTTTATGGAAAAAAGTTATATAGAATAAAAACATCACTATTTTAAGAGATATTTTTCAATTTAGATTTATAATTATATTACTTTTATACCAAACTAGTAACAAGTATAACTGATATAATACTCCCAACTATTATCCATATTATCTTTTGATTATAAAAAGCTAGACCAATTGCAACAAAACCTCCTGTTATCGAAGCTAATAATGAACCTGTTGAATTAAAAATTCCAGGTATAATCAAAGCTGTTAATGTAGTATATGGTATTAGTTTCATTATTCTATATATAAAACTTTTCTCTTTAATATCTTTTTTAAATAAAAATGGTAAAACTCTTGGAATATAGGTAACTAATGTCATTCCTGCAATTAAAAATATATATTTATTCAAGTTTATCTACCGCCTCTTTAAAAAATACTGCTCCTATTATTGAAGAAATAATAACTATTACTAAAATTTTAACTCCTGATTGAAATACATTTTTTAAATAAGGTGTATAATTAAATATCATACTTATCAATATAGTAATATATACAATCAATTTTATTTCTTTATTATTTTTTATGTTAGGAATAAGTAAAGCAATAAACATAGCATAAAGTGAAATTCCCATACTAGATTGTATAATATCCGGTAATACTTTACCCATTAAAATACCAATAATTGTACTTAATCCCCATGATAAATAAGCAATCAAATTAACTCCATATACCTTTTCTTTATCTAAATCTTCATTTTTTGTCATGGAATGAACTGCAAAAGTCTCATCAGTAATTCCAAAAGCTAAAAATTTGTAATGTTTTTGATCAATATTTTTAAAAAACTTTTGAGTTAATGAAGAAGACATTAAAAAATGTCGACTATTTACAATAAAAGTTGTCATTATTATTTCAATAGAACTTATACCTTGATTTATTAATCCTACAGCCATAAACTGACTAGCTCCAGCATATACACAAAATGACATCATTATAATAATATATACAGGTAAACCTGCTGTATTAGCCATCATACCAAATGCAATACCAATAGGTATATACCCAAAGGCTATAGGTATCCCTCTTTTTATTCCTTTTTTTAAATTTTCCATAAAAATATCTCCTCAAAAAAATTATATATGTATTTAAATAGGCAGCAAAGTTATTAAATATCCACCTAAAATTAGACTAAATAAATTAGCTATTAAAACATAAGAAATTCTCCATTTTTTATTTTTTTCTTTTACTAAACTTACGAAAATAATACTTTCAATTAAAAAAACCCAAAATTCAGAAAAGATTAAAGCTAAAATTGGGTAGCTAATTGCTACATTCAATGAGTTTATATATATATTTAATCCTAATTGAGTAAATATATTTAAAATTAAAAATATTTTCCATGTTCTAGATTTTCTAAATCCTATTAAATAAAGAATTATACCTTCTAATAGTATAGTTAATAAGAATCTTATACCAACTAATTTAATAGATCTCTTTAACGACTTTCCTTTTATAAGATTATTAGAATTCAAATTAATTGTAAATGTATTATGATATCCTTCTAACTTCTTAATTATATAATATTTCTCATCTTTTTCCCATTTAAGATATATCTTAATGTCCTCAGATGCTTTAAAACCTTCACTATACATAAACCAAAATTGAATTTCATTATTCCATACCTTTTTAGTACCTTTTAATTTATTATTATCATAAATAATATATGCTTCTATATCTTTAACTTTATCATTTACAATAATTACTAAACCCGGAGGCTCCATAGAATTTCCAAAACATATAAAACTATTAATTAAAATTATAAGTATTAAAAATATTATAATTTTATATTTCATATGTTTGACCTCCAAATATTTATTTATATTTTAATTCATCTTAATCATTATCTATACTCTAAAATTATATAAGATAATTATAAGTTAAACAAGATATATATTATTTTTAAATTTTTTTAAATAAATTAAACATAAAAAAACTCAATAAATAACTTTTAAAAAATGTATCTATTGAGTATTTATTAATTATATTATTTTTCTAATAATTCATCATAAGACCATCCAGCATAAGACCATCCAGCTTGACCATCTTTTAAAATAAAAAAAGACTTTCATCTATATCTTTAGACTTTAAATAATCATATGTTCTTTCAGCTCCACCGCCGCCTTGAGGACAAATAATTACAATTGATTGTTCTTCATTTATTTTATTTAAAACAGATTCAAGTTTTGCTTTGTCATCATCCGTATTTACCGGATATGCATGTGTAGCCATTGCTCCTTGAATATGGTGCTTATCCCAATCTTTTTTGGTTGAATATCAATTAAAACCATATTTTCTTCATTTTCTATTGCATTCTTTGTTTTTTCAGCAGTATAATAATTAAAATCACCTTTTGCTTCTTCGCTTGCATTTGATGAACATCCTATAGCTATTACTATTACTAAAATTACTATAGATGTTAATAATATTGCTTTCTTCAGTTTTCCTCATCTTTTAATTAGAAAATTATTGTATGTTATACATTAGCAAATCTAATATTATCATAATGGACTTATAATTCAACAATTATAGATTATCTAAATAGTTATGATAAAGCTATTATTTTTTTGAATACAATTTAAACAAAAATCACTTATTTTTATATTTAAAATGATTTATTTTAATTTACTATTTAGAAATATAAAATTTTAAAATAAAAAATGAGAAGCACTATAGCTTCTCACATATTTAAATAAGAATTCTTAATTATAATTAAATAGTTTCAGGCTTCTCATGCTTATAACCATTTAATTCAACAGTTAGATTTTCCATTACTTGGTCTTGTTTTGGTCTATCTTGTCTACCTGTTTTAGTCTTAGCTATTTTATCAACAACTTCAATTCCTTCTATGATTTTTCCAAAAGCAGCATATTGACCATCTAAATGCGGTGAATCTTTATGCATTAAGAAAAATTGTGATCCAGCCGAATCTGGCTTTTGGCTTCTTGCCATAGAAATAACACCACGATCATGTTTTAAATTATTGTTAAAACCATTAGAATCAAATTCTCCTTTAATTGAATAGCCAGGACCACCCATACCAGTTCCATCGGGACATCCACCTTGAATCATAAAACCAGGTATTACTCTATGAAATATTAATCCATTATAGTATTCTTTTTTTACTAAATCAATAAAATTATTTACAGTATTTTTAGCAATTTCTGGATATAATTCAACTTTTATTTCATCTCCACTTTTCATTTTGATTGTTACAATAGGTTTTTCACTCATTTACTTCACTCCTTATATATTATTTATTTAAATATTTAATCAAAATCATCTATATCTGTTACTTCCTCATATTGAATCAAAGGATTATACATCATTAATGCATGATTTTCTGTTATATACTCATCTTTAATTAAAATATTATCTTTAAAAGCTCTTCTATATATAGTATTATGTCTCAAATAAGCTCCCCAGTATTCATGAGTGAACTTATGATTATTTTCATAGATTTCATATTCTAAGGATACTGATTTATCAGATAAATATCTTCCTTTTAGATAGTTATTATTAATTTTTAAGTCAATTTGAAATGTCTGGTTAGAATCATTCTTAATTTGTAAATCTCGATAATTATAAACACATGTTGCTCCACTTCCAAAGGGTTGCTTTCTATTAACATCAGGAAAAACATCATAGGAATGCCTATATCTCTCAATTACTTTTAATGGAGTATGAAGAGTCATCCAATAAATTAAATTTGATAATTGACACAATCCTCCTCCAATGTCACTTTCTACTTTTCCATAAAATAAAGTCATCCCTTTCTTATATCCTTTTCTTTTAGTTGGTTTACCAATTGTTTTCCAATAAGAAAAAGTTTCTCCAGGTTTTATCAAAATCCCATTAATTTGATCAACTGCTAATTTTAAATTATTGACTTTGTTTTTCTGTAACCACATATCAACATCTTTTAATTCTCTATATAAAGGTGTTTTATGTTCAAAAACCTTATATTTTAAGTCATTATTAGAATAATTATCAGCATAAGTATTTTTACCTAAATACCATTGAAAATATCTTTTTATTTTGTAATACATTTTACCTAAAAGTATTCTTAACTTAGATCTTTTGATTGGTTTTAATTCTTTATTAATAATATCTCCCCTTAATATAAAAATTATTCTTACTTACTTTTTTATTATAACATAAAAAAACTTATAAAAAAGTTAGAAGTTGTATAAATCTAATTTTTATTTTAAATATATGTTTAAATATTAATCTCCCGGGTAATAAATGATTATGATAATCATTATCACTAAAATTACAGGAAATGGGAGGTATAATATGAATAAAAGAAAATTTTTAGCGATTAGTATGGTTTTACTTTTAAGTATATCGGTAATTGCTTTTAGTGATGACCATATTGAAAAAATTGAAGCATATTTATCTGATGATTTAAACTTTAACGTTGATGGAGAAAAATGGGAACCAAAAGATGTAGATGGAAGTGACTTATCACCTATTCTTTATAATGATAGAACTTACGTACCAGTACGTTCTTTATTAGAAAATAAAGGAGTCACAGTTGGATACGAAGCAGAAACTAGAACTGTTTTATTAGATTACTCTACAATTGATATAGCAAAACCTATTGACAAAGCTACCCCACTAATTTATGATACAAAGATGATTGAAGGTGGCGGCGCAGGTAAAGCCACATTCAAAGAATTAAAAATAGAAAAGAATCCTAATTTTGATATAGGGTCAATGGAAATGACACAAGAAATGAACTTTACTCTAAGTGATGATATAGTAATTAATGTTGATGGTAGAAAAATTGATATGAATATAGACCAACTAGAAAATAATTTATATTCATGGGGAATGAATTCTGCTAATTTAAGAATTAATCAAGAAACTGGAAATGTGGAAAAAATAAATATTTCTAGTTTGAATTCCGATGAAGCTGCTGCAGCTGATATTGATATTAAAATTGAAATCATTTGTTGTCCACTTGAAGCAATTATAACAGTTAATTTTTAATATTAATTTTACTAAGGCATAACCCCTTTTAATAATCCTTCTATTTAAAAAGACTACTAAATTTTTGAGTAGTCTTTTTTAAAGTTTTATGTTATTAATTATATTTTTTAACGACTCGATCTCTACCGTTTTCTTTAGCTTGATATAATGCCTCATCTACTCTCTTGGTAAAACTATCAAACTCATCTTCTATTTTATATTCAGTTACTCCAAAACTACAAGTAATATTTCCAACTTTTTCTATTTTAGTATTTTTAATCTTCTTTCTTACTTTTTCAGCTAAATCATAAGCGTCTTCAATATTAGTCTCAGGATTTAATATCATAAATTCTTCTCCACCCCAACGAGCAAAAGTATCATTTTTTCTAATTAATTCATTAACAACATTAGTTAGCCTTATTAAAACTCTATCTCCAATATCATGACCATAATTATCATTTACTTTTTTAAAATGATCTATATCAAACATAATTATTGATAAATGTTTTTGATGTTTTCTAATTTCTTTTTCTAACTCTTCATTAAATTTTACTCTATTATATATTTGTGTTAACTGATCAGTTTGAGAAATCTTAGTAATCAACTCAATTTTTTCATCTAATTCTTTACTTAAATTTACATATTTAGTTATCAATTCTTTAAATAATTTCTTCTGAATTCTTTCATGTCCTTCTTTCCCTTTATAATCTAGTAACATTTTTATAAGCTCAGGGTCATTATTATATTTGTTATTTTGGTTATTTAAAAATTTATATAATTTACAATTATTCATAAATTCACCTCTTAAAAAATATTGTCAATACCTATATTTTCAGTTTCTTTTAATTTTTCTATAACAAAATCAATAGTTTTAGAATCATTTATAATACTGCCATGTTGTGGAGCAATAACATTAATTGGTAAGTCTTCTATCTGCTTTAAAGCATAAGATAAAGCTTTTTTAGATGGCATTATATTTATATGAAAATCTATTATACCATGCACCTGACATACCTCTTCTTTTGTATCACATTTTTTAAACGAAACACAATCATAACAATCTTTATCTAGTTCTAAAAATAAATCCCATTTTTTTTCATAACTTCCAAATAAATCACTACTAAATAAAACTCCTGTTTTTTTGTCAAAAGTCACAAAACTGCCAGGTGAATGAGCAAAAGGTGTACGAACAAATTTTAATTTTCTCCCAGTAGAAAATTCCCACTCAAAGTTCATATTTTCAATACATATTCTTTCTAAATTACCACCATAGTATTTAATAAAAGTGTTATTATCTTTATGAGAAATAATAGTTAAATTATCATTATTAATTATTTCTTCAAAATCAGGAATACTACCACATAAATCGGGATCATAATGTTGATAAATTAAATTTTTGATTTTCGATGGTTGTATACCAGTTTGCAAAATCTTCATCATTACAGTACTAAAATCTGTTCTACTTCCTCCATCTATTAGTATTGCTTCATCTTCTTCTATAATTAAATAAGGATTACAATGAAGAAAATTATTTTTATCTAAAAAACCAACCCAATATATACCTTTAGCAACCTCAATTGGTTTATCATAGTTTAGATCTTTATTTTTTCTTACTACCATAACTCACTCCTTTTATTAAACTGAAAACTTATATATATTTTATTAATAATATTTGACTTCATCTTCATTGTTTGAAACAGTGATTTTTTCAATTTTAAAAATAATTAAACTAATACTATCTCCTTTAATAAATTGAGATCTTTTACTATTATTCATATGAATCTTTTTATAATGTTTCTCTTTTTCTTTTTTTACAATTTCTACATTACCTACTAGAGTTATACTTAATTCTTTATCTTTCGAAAAAATTAATATTGATACATTTTTATTTTTTTTAATGTTAAAAAATTTCTTACTATCTCTTTTACTACTTAAAATAATTTTATTTTCTAAATCTAAATAAGTAAATATCATAGTTGACAAATAAGGTTCATCTTTCCAACATGTAGCCATTGTACACAATTTTTCTCTTTTTATAATTTCTTTAATATATTTTGGTATATCCATTTTAACCTCCTAAAATTAAAATTTTTCAACCCTCTATATCTAACAAAATAAAGCTCTTACAATAGTTATAAAGTATCTTTTTAAATATTATGATTTAATATATTATATGATATCGTATTTACAATACTACATATTTGAAATTTTTATTCTGGATTTTTAATTTTTAATGAATTTTACTTAATCTACTTTATTCCAAACCTACTTTTCTCCGTATACTGCTTTTATTCTATTGTTAACTGAATAATAATATTCATTTTCTAATTTATCTATCCCAACTAAGTCTGCACATAATGTATATTAAACTTATTTAATTTTTTTAGTAATTTCTTTGCTAAAATTTCTGTAAATTAAATAATTTACTGATTTATTAACTTTATTTAATAAGTTAAAATTAACCTTAAAAATTTAGACATAATTTAATTATACTAAAATGCTTCTTTTATAAATAAACTGTCTTTTTACTGATATCTTTATCAATTTCAAGTTAATCTAAAAATTCACTATCAAATTCATTTATTTTAGTTCCTTTTTAATAATGTATTCTAGATAAAATACTTGTCTTTCATCAATTTTCCTAAACATAAATCCGCCTTATATTTGTTATAATTTTATAAAAATAAAATCTTTATGTCTAGAATTCATTATTTTATTTTAAAATCAAATAACTTATTACTGTTGTTAAACCAGCTAAAGTTGTACCCCAAATCATATCAATTATAGTTATAAAAATTGGCCAATCTTCTAAAGTTGCTAAATTAGTTAAATCATAAGTAGCGTAGGTAATAAAACCATAAGCCATACCATTTATAATTGCTTTTTTTAAACTCATATCATCTAAAGCAGGTATAATTGCAAAATACAGCATACCAATTACAAAAATAATATAAAAAATAACTGCAGCAATCCAATTAATATTTGAAGTCATTATATATCCTAAATATTTCTGATATAAATTCTTTGCAACTACACCTAACCAAATTAAATCTATCACCATAAAAACACTAAATGTTACTAAAAATGATTTTATATAATTCATTTTTCCTCCTTGATACAAAAATAACCATTTACTATAAATTTATAATATATTTCAAAGTATTGATTTAATTATTTTTTACCCAATTTAAGATGTATAAATCATTTTATATATAGCCTTTTTTTCGATATTTTATTATAAATCATTAAATTTATTATTTTATAAAAAAATTATTTTTAAAATATTTAGCAAAAAAAGTGATATGAATTTACAATATATAACGAGTTCAATTATTGAAACTTTATTCTTCTTTATATTTCTTCATTATCTATTTTGAGCCTTTTATACTCCTTTAAATCTTCATCTTCAGTCAATATATTGTCAAGACCTTTAAAAATATACATGATATACATCTCTGTTTCCTTAATAATATTTGAATTATGAATTTTAGAATCTAGAAAATGTTTATATGTAATAATTATTGAAAAAAATGGTTGATAATTTTTATTAATATTTTTTAATTCAGAATAATAAAATATTATCTTTGCTGAACTAGAAGTTTTAGTAGATTCAATCCAAAAATTTTTCCTCCAATTATCAGGTGGATAAAATTTAAGTTTTTTTCAAAATCAAATTTGAAATCAATACCTTTATCAATAAAGATATTGTATTACAAAAATACACATAAACCTACAGTTAAAAATAATATTAATATAATATATCTTTTTTCATAACCCCTCCGATACTTAATAAAAAAATATTACATAATAAGTATAACATTTATTATTTAAGTCATAAAAATATTATACAAAAACAAAAAAAGTATCCATTGAATAAAATGAATACTTCTTTGATTTATTATCTGATTTTATAAAATTTCTATATTTCAAAATTTGAAATATTTTTTTCCATTTCTTCTGCTAATTCAGATAGATCTTCTGTAGCCTTAGATATTTGTGAAATAGATGCTGTTTGTTCTTCAACAGATGCAGATACTTCTTCAGTACTTGCTGCATTTTCCTCAGATATAGCTGATAAGTTTTCAATAACATTAATTATTTGAGTTTTCTTATCCATCATCTTATCTGTTGACTTATTTAATTTTAAAACAACATTTCTAACATCTTCAATTGCTTTAGATATTCCTTCAAATTTATCATTTGTATTATCTAAACTTTCCATTTGAGCTTTTACAATTTTTCCTGCTTCTTCCATAGTTTCTACACCTTTATTAGTCATTTTACTCAAACTTGCAATAGTATCTGAAATTTCTTCAGCGAATTGATTAGTTTCTTCAGCAAGTTTTCTTATTTCGTCAGCTACCACAGCAAAACCTTTACCAGCTTCTCCAGCTCTAGCTGCTTCTATTGATGCATTTAATGCAAGTAAATTAGTTTGTTCAGCAATATTTTTTATCATATCACTTGCAGCTTCAATCTTATCAGCATTTTCATTAGTATCTATGATTATTTCTTGAACTTCACTAGCTGCGTTATTATTTTGATTAGTTTTTTGTTCAAGATCTTTTAATACTTCAAAACCTTCTTCTTTTAAAGTATCTACAGTTTTGGCAGAGTTATTTAAAATTTTTACTAATTCAATTTCTGACCCAATAATATCTCCTAATTTATTCATCTCTGCTGCACCTTCAGTTGTTTCATTAGCTTGGTCTGAAGCTCCATCAGCTATTTCTTCAATAGTTCTAGCTACTTCATCAGAGGCAATAGAAACTTGATTAGTTGTTGTAGTTAATTTTTCAGCCGAATTTGATAATTCATTAGACTGATTAGTGATTTTATCAACTATTTTACATACTGAATCTTTCATAATAGATAGGCCTTGTGAAATTTCTCCAATTTCATCATTCTTATTTATTAATTTTTCATCTATTGATACACAAAAATTTCCTGATGCCATTTTTTTAAGTACTTCTTTTAACTTATTAATAGCTACTATTATTTGATTTGAAAAAATATAAAGTAAAGTACCTAAAATAATAAATACTATTAAACCTATTCCAGCTACAACCATAATATTTTGCTTAATAGCACTTCTAACACTAGCCATTGAATACCCTATATTTATAGCTCCAACATGTTTACCATCTAATTTTAATGGATAAACAACATCGTAAACATCTTCATCAATCCAATCAGCATAATAAACCGATGTATACTCTTTACCATCAACTGCTCCTGTAATACTACCAATATCATCTTCCTTAGTACCAATATCTTCTAAGTCATTACTAGCAGTAATAACAGCCTTTCTATCCAAAACAGTAGCATAAATAATTTCATCATCTTTTGCAATTTCTTCAACTAAGGTTTGATAAGAAAATTTTTCTGTAAGTTTTTTAACATTATCTGCATATATTCCAGCTTGAACAAAGTTCCCTTTTTCATTTCTTACTGAACCATATTTTAAATATAAATCACGATCAGCATCCTTTCGAATATCTTCCATAAGTTCCTCTTTACCTTCAACTACTGCATTTAATGAATGATCAGTAGGTACTTCCCATCCTAAATAGCTAGGAACAGTAGAATATGTAACTATACCATCTGGAGAGTACCAATATAATTCATCTACACCTACATTTTCTGTCACTTGTTTTAAATACTCATTACTTAGTTTATCTTCATTTTCATAAACTATTCTTGCAGCTGCACGAATTTTATCTTCTAACATTCTATCGATTGTTTCAAGTGCTAGATTATTATCAGCTATTCTATTAACCATCCTTTTGGAAGTTAAAAGACCTTGCGTTTTCATTTCTGAAAGTAAACTTTTACGAGTAAAATAAGCTGAAAGTCCTCCTATAATTATAATACCAATTAATACTGCAATTAATGGATAAATCAAAACTTTTGTTTTTATTGAACCTTTCTTTTTTTCCATTTTACTAATCCCCCTAATATAATTGCCAATTAAAAATATTTTTTACAATTTATATTTTATAAAAACTTTCTTATAAAAGATTATTGTTCAATAGTTTTGTTGTCTATCTATTTTAAATTTTTTTCACTTTGGAAATATTCATAATTTTCAAAAAATAATTTTATTTATAAATCTCTTATAAAAAATTAAAATTTTGATTTTAATATCTATTTTGTAAAAAATATTTTTTATTTTATTAATCATGATTATTTTATCACAAAGTAATATTTTCGTCAAAATTACTTTTAAAATAAAATAATAGCAACTTATTTTGGAAAATATTCATACAACATTAATTGGTCACTATTAGTTTTTATTAATATCAAAATTTATATTCTATTTTAATTCACTATTAGTAATCTAATTATTAAAATATCAATATATAAAATAAAACCAGATGATATATATATTTTATAAGGGTAGTAAAATTATTATTTATTCATCTGGTTTTAATTCTTAAATTAGGTATTTTATAATTAATCTATTATTAATTATAAAAAATTAGATAATATAATTTTCATTTAAAAATTATAATTTTTTCATATATAATCATGATTATATTACCAACACGATTATATAAATTCATATCAATTTAGTCAAGTAAAAATATAATTTATTTATACTTATTAGTAATTTTTTATATAAAAAAAGTTAATACTATCAATTTAAGCTGTATATCCAGATTATATACAACTTTGATAATATTAACTAGTTTATCCTCTATATTACTAAGTTTATAAATTTAATTTAGGAAGTTTTATAAATTTTAATTATCTATCAATATATTATATAAATTTTTTGATATGATATTATTTATTAA
>JBNJDJ010000059.1:0-12770 GCA_051744845.1 Bacillota bacterium | reverse complement strand
AGTGTCCTTTGTAAAGAATAATCTGAAGGAAGTCTAAAGCAAAATAAAATAACTCTTTGGTTATGCAAATTTTACTAATATAAATAAAACAGATATTACTGAAGATTTTCGAAAAAAAAGAATTAGAAAATATAGAAATAACTTTGCTATAAAAGATTTGAAAAATTTTTAGAGAGCTATTTCAAAAGAAAATGGTAAGTCAATCTAATGGAGCTTTAAAAACTCTAAAAACAACGAATATAAAAAAAGTGAATTGGTAAGTTGCTATATTGTATTAAGAATAATTTATTATAAATATTATGATAAAAATAATAATCCTATAGGTTATCAAGAAGTAGTAAAAAGAGGGATATATGATATAAGTGCAAAAAAGCTTATCAATTTCCATACCAGATGATGTTCAAAAATATAATAATAGATTTTATTGATAGAATACAAAAAAAATGTATAGAATTCAATTGAATTATGATGAAAAAATTTAATATGTTTCTTCTATTTTTTATAAAATTTATTAAATTCTGTATATTTATAAAAAAATCAATAAAATTAGTAATTTTGGGTATATATTACTTATTAATTTAGTTTTGAAAAATGATTTAGAAATGGGGGATTTTATGAAAAAAGAAGTAACTGAGAATACTAAAAAAGCATCTTCTAAGACAGGAGAAATGATTTTTATAAAAGACTTTTATAATACTTATGATAAAAATCCAAAGTTGAATATTAAAATCATTTACTCTAAATTAAAAATTTTCTTAAAGAATATTAAAAGACTATTAACAAATAAAAAACAATTACTAATTTTAGTATTTTTAACAGTAATTTGGATTGTTTTAACAGTATTAAAATCACTAAATGTTAATAATAGTATTATCAAATTATTAAATTATTTATTTCTTATTAATTTAGGGTTAAAAGGTGGAATAGTTCAACAAATTGGTAGTTTTATAAGTAAAGGAATTTTTACTTATTTAATATTTAAATTTTTAAATTCTCCTAAAAATACCGCTACCAACTTTACAAGTGGGTTAAATAAACTAAGAAAAAATATTTTTAAAAAACAAGATTTTAAATTATCAAGGTTAATATTTGGAATATCTTTAGCTATGATTTTAATGAATTTTTTATCTGGTCAAATGTATTTTGAAAATAGTATGATTGGAATAATAGTTTTTATACAGTTAATTAAAAATATTAATAAAATAGGAGGAATTTATAATAGTATTTTAAAAAATAATTCTGTTTTCAAATTAAAAAATTATGAACAGCTAAAAAGCGATTTTGCTTTAGGAATAGTATTATTTTATTTTCTTTCTTTATTAAATATAAATAGATTAGGTTATCTAATAGGAGTAGTATTATTTATTTTATCAATTATACTAGAGTTTATTAATAAAAGTAAAAAGGAGGTGACAATTAATGAAGATTAAAAAGATTATTATATTTTTTGTTTTTATTTTTCTAATTATAACATCTTTTACTTTTTCAGCTTCAGATTTTATAGATATTTATGATGCATATAATGTTGAAAAAGGTTATGATGATTTAGTTTCATTAATTGAGAAAGACCCTCCAGAAGTAATTAGATTAGAACCTGTTGAAGTTCAATGGGGAAAAATAAATATGCCACTTAATAATAAAGAATTACTTGTTATAAAAAGAAATGGAAAAGATTCTTTTAATTTTAATGTTAGTGGTAGTCATAATGATTTAGAAGTTAGTATTAGTTCTGAAATAACCTTTAATTATGATTATGATAGAGATAATAAATATTCGGTTTTATTTTTTTTAGATCACAGTACACATTTAGTAAGTAATTATAATGATATTAATGAACCTAATGCTTATAAAGATGAAAGGTCTACTAAAAGAGCTTTTGTTGGAGGTTATGGTGGTTATGAAAATAATGAATTAACATTGCAGCTAGCATTACCAAGACAAAATGAAAATGGTAATTTAGGAAGAGTTAAATTTAGATTTCATAGTGTTAAGATGAGTGGTAACCCTTTTGCAATAAATATTGATACTAATGCTTCAAAAGATATTGGTGAAACAGATGTAACTATTCCTAAAGCAATTATGATTGGTTTAATAAGTGGTATTGCTGGATTAGCTGGTGCTTCAATTGCTTCTAATAATCAGAATAGTGAATTAGAAAGAAAAAGATCAAGCAGCTATAAAATGGTTATTTATAAAGAATTTGGAAATAAGATTAAGATTAATAATTCTCCTGTTTATATTTATGCTAGAATTGTAGAAGTTACAAAGGATGGTAAAGAAATTCAAAGAAATGATTTAACAGAGGAAATAGAAATTTTTTCAAAGCAATCTTTTTTTGAAATTGGGACTACTAAAATGTCAGGAGATTATCTAGGAGCTTCAGTTGAAGTAAATACTGAAAAGAAAAATATTTTAGAAGAAGGGATTATTAGTTTTAGATATTTAGGTAAAGGAGGTTCTTTTCAAAATAATGTTAAATTTGAAATTATAGGTGAAGAGTATATATCACTAAAAGACTCTAATTTATATGTATTAGCTACTTCAAAGAGTTCTTTTAAAATGCCTTATGAATTAAAAGATTTTTTAAATGAAGCAAAAGTAAATGTAAATACAATGCAAAAAAAGGTACCTTTTGAGTTAAAGTTAAAAGAAGATGAAAAGGGGAATAAATATATTAAAGCTTCAGACTTAGCAGTTGAAAAACCAATTGAGAAGTTTTTTGACAGTTTCACATGTGAAATAATTGCTGAAAATGATAATGAATACGCAAGAACTGTTTTTAATGTTGTAATGTGTTATGAAGGTATTTTGCCAGACTTTTTAGGCAAATCTAAAGAGATAAAAGGTTTTAAAAATGAAAAAGATGAAATGGAAAAAACTAAAATAGCTTTTAAATTAGGCTTATGGGATGAAGAAAATAAGAAATTAGAGTTTCATAAACCACAAGACCTTAAAATAAGTCTTGAAGATGAAAAAGATATATTTGAAGTTATAGGAATGGATTATGAAGTTGATGATGAAAGAGAAATTAAAGATGCAATTTTATATAATTTTAAAGCAAAAATATCCTTTCCTTCCTTAGAATCTATAGATGGGTTATTAAAGATAAGTTGTAGTCAAAATGGGAAAGATTTTTCTAGTGAAACTGAGATTGAGCTTTTACCTGATAAGTTAAAATATAAAGAAAATTATGAAAAAGCATATGAAGAATGTCTTTATATAATAAATACTTATCTTCCTGAACGTTTTAGAGAAAGAAAAATAAAAGAATTAGAAAAATATAAAAATAACTTTGGTATTAAAGACTTAGAAATATTTAAAAAACAGGTATGGGAAATTTCTCAAAGAGCTATTTTACAAGAAAAAGAAAAGTATTTAATTGAATCTTATTGGTATGATGAGGCTATTGCAACAGCAGAATTGGTAGTAGCTATTGGAGATATAGCTTTTGATATTGCAATATCGTCAGTAGGTGGGCCATTAGCAGGATTTACAGCAGCTCAAGCTAAAGCAACTTTTATTGATATAATATCGTTATATATAGAAAAACCATCTATAGGAATGGATGAAATAATGATGTTTTTAGAAAAAAGATTTGTTCAAATGGTAGGTCAATCTGATGGAGCTTTTAATACTCCAAAACCAAATGAATACAAAAAATTAGTAGCTTGGTTGAGTTGTTATATTGTATATAGAATATGTTATCATAAATATTATGATAAAGATAAAAATAATAATCCTATAGGTTATGTAGAAGCAGTAAAAAGAGGTATATATGATATGAGTGGAAAAAGTTTATCAATTTTCATATCAGATTATGTCCAAAGATCTAATTTTAAATCAAGTGTGACATTACAAGCAAGTGAAAAAATGAGTAAAAAATATGAAAAGACTCAAGATGTTATAATAGATTTTATTGATAGAATTCAAAAAGGTGGTATAGAATTTAATTAGACAAAAAAGCCAGAAAAACTTCTGGCTTTTGGTTTGCGTATTCAAAAAAAGTATATTAAATTGTAAAGTTTAGACAAATTTAACTTAAAATCATTTCATTTTTAATCATTCTATGATTATATAATAATTAGAAAATATATAAAGGAGATTAGAATGACAAAAAAATTTTTTATCAACAATAGGCATTTTATTTACAGGACTTTTGATTTATATAGTATTAAAAATGAATTTAAATGATATTTTTAAATTTGGGATCATATTTACAGTATTTTTAAGTTTTTATATTTTATTAATATCTATTAATAATAAATCAATAATTAATAAATATACAAAATACTTATATGAAATAGTTAAAGGAAATTATAAGTTTAATATTGACAATTCTGATGACAAAGTAGAAAAGGCGATTAATAAATTAGCTATTAATAATAAATATTATTATGTAAAAATGGCAAAAAAAAATTAAACTAATAAGTTAAATTTAGGTGATTTGTCATTTTCTTTAAATTTTATATTTTTAAAATTATATTTTTCAAATAATTTTTTAAAATAATTATCAGATAAATATTCAGATTTTTGTTTAGTGCTGTAAGTTTTTTTATTATCTTCTTTATTTTTAACAAATGCATATGTTTTTCCGTCACTTGATGTATAATAGCTATAAGTTTTATAAGGTAGATCTTTTTCTAAAGATTTATCTTCTCTTTTCTTTGGTCTATTAGTTTTTTCTTTATCTACAGATTTGTTTTTTTGTTCCTCATCTTTATTTTGTTTACTTTCAACAAAATTAACTTTAATTTTATTTGAAGAACTAATCTTTGATTTTAAATCTTTGTCGCCTTTAACAGAAACAATAGCATTAATGATTTTATTATTTGAGTATATTAATCTTACATCTACCTTATTTGAGCCTACTTGGGCAGTGATGGATTGAATTTCACGTAATATGTCATTATTTTTTTGTTTAATATAAGGATTTTTTTGTTTTGATGCAACTGATAGACTGTTATTCGTAATCATAACACCACCACCTAACATTTACTTATACCCGATATTTATTAAAATAAACATAAAATAATTTTTAAAATAAAAAATCATCTTCTAAAAAGTTAAGAAGATGATTAAAATCAATTTTTTTTCATATTATAATAAACCATTTAATACACTATTTTTATCTTTTTCTTGATCCATTTCTTTTACCTGCATTGCATTTTTATAGGTATCTAAAATTTGAGACTGTTTCAGTTCCATAATTTTTGATTCAACGTCTTCATCTAGGCTATTTTTAGCTGACAAGACATTTTCTCTAGCAATTTGATTTGAATTAATATTTCTTGTAAATCCATTTTGCTGAGCACCAAGGTCTGATCTTTGTTCGTTAACCATATTAATGGCTTCATCAATTTGTTCAATATTAAAATCACTTGTTACATCATAGTTTTCAATTCCTAAAGTATCTAGTGATGTATTTTCAATTGTTAAGTTTTCACCTTGATTTTCATTAGCGCCTGTTTGAATATTTCCATCAAAACCATTAAACAAATCATTTGTATTAAATTCTGTATTTTCTAAAGTATCACTTATATCATTTTTTAGACTGTCAATTTCATTTTGAATAATTGATTTATCATCATTTGTTAAAGTGCCATTGCTAGCTTGAACACTTAGTTCTTTTATACGTGTTAGTGATTCTGATACATTGTCTAAAGAGCTATCTGCAACATTAATAAGGTTGTTACCATCTTCAGTATTCTCAACACCTTGTTCAAGACCTTTTTCTTGACTTGTCATTTTTTCAGCTATTGGCAGATTAGCAGGACTATTTTGATAATTTGCTTTAATAACATTTGAATATGAATTTATTTTCATAGTATCACCCAGTTACTTATTACCCAGATATAAATGATTTAAACATTTATTATAGAAATTGTGTTAGATTTCAAAATGTATATTTTTTTCAAAATCATATATTATAAAAGTATTTTCAAAAAAACTAAAATAATAAATAGTTGAAAATATTAAATTAGGTGTTTAACTATAGTAGCAATATTAAACTTAAAATAATAATACAATAGACATATAGAAGTTAATTATGTTAAAATAAGATAAAAAAGGAGTGTTTATGAAATATTTTAAAAAGATAGTTGGAAAAAGACTTTATCTATCACCAATTAATTTAAAAGATTCAGAAACATATACTAAATGGATAAATGATTTGGAAATATCTATCAATTTAGGAAATGCTGCTGGGATTTATTCAATAGAAAAAGAAAAAGAAGCTTTAGAAAGAATAAATGAAGAAGGCTATAATTTCGCATTAATTGATCTAAAAAAAGATAAATTAATTGGAAATTGTGGACTTTTAAATGTAAATATTCAGCAAAGAGTTGCTGAGTTAGGTATATTTATAGGAAATAGAGATTATTGGGATAAAGGCTATGGTAAAGAAGGTATTGAATTAGTTTTAGATTATGCTTTCAATATCCTAAATTTAAATAACATTATGTTAAAAGTATATGATTTTAATAAAAGAGCTATTAAGTGTTATGAAAAAGTAGGTTTTAAATTAATTGGAAAAAGAAGAGATGCATATCAAGTTGGCAAAAAGAAATATGATGAAGTATATATGGATATATTAGCTAGTGAATTTGAAGGTAATATTTCGATTAAGGAGAGTAGTTAATGTTTTTTAATTTATTATTAGCTAGTTTAAAAATAAATTTTAAAAGTTTAAATGCTAGCTTTTTCTTTCAAATTTTAAATACTATCTGTCTAATAGGAATTATTTATTTAATATATAAGTTAATTAAGTGGATAAAAAATAGATTTTCATCAAATAAGAATATGAAAAATAGGATTAAAAAGTTAGAAAAAGATGTGAAAAAAATGAAAAACAATTAGATTTTAAAGAAGAAATTTAAAAGTTTATTTTTTTAAAATATGATATAATATTTATAAAAAAATTTAAATATCGGGGGATTTATGAAGTATATTAAAAAAAGAACAAAAGTATTCATTGTATCTATTATTATACTAATAATATTTTTAGGTTTTTTAGAATATAGATCTTATCTAAATTTAAAAAATAATTATCATAAATCTTTAATTAATGAATATAGATTAAGAGAAGAAGCTATTTTAGATTCTTATCAAAAAAGTAGTAAACTTTTATTTAATACACATTTTAATACTGAAGAAATTAAAAATTTAATTTATAAAGCTAATTATGCTGATAAATTGAAAAGAGATGAATTAAGAACAAAACTTTCAGATGAATATCAAGATATTTATAATGAAATGAAAAAATATGAATTTAGACAATTACATTTTCATCTAGAAGATAAAATTACTAGTTTTTTGAGATTTCATAAAGTAGATAAATATGGAGACAGTTTAATAGGTATTAGATCTACTCTAGAAGCTGCTCATAAGAATAAAAAAGAAATAACAGGTTTTGAAGAAGGAAGAATATTTAATGGATTTAGATATGTATATCCATATTTTTATAAGGATGAATTTGTTGGTACTGTAGAAATTAGTGTGTCTTATAGTTCTATTTTAAAAATAGTCAATCAATCGTATAATCAAAAAGGATTTTTTATAATTAAAGAAGATGTAGTTAAATCAAAAATTTTTGATGACGAAATAGATAATTATAAAGTCGCTAAATTTAATAAAAATTTCTTATATGACAATGAGATTTATAATGACTTTTTAGAAAATCTCCAAAATAAAAATATTTTAACAGAAATTAATAATAAATTGTCTGAAGAATTTAATGACAAATCTAAAGATTTTGTTATTGGACTTAATGATAAAACTTATAATGCAATAGTAGGATTAAATGTTAAAAATTATGAAGATAAATCTGTAGGATACTTAATATTTTTAAATCCTAATAAATCCAAATTTACTGGTAAAAGAGATTTAAAGATGAAATTGTTTTATTTGTTTATTATTTTAATAGTTAGTTTAATATATTTGTCTGGATTTTATAAAAAACAATCTAAATTAAATCAATCTTTAATAACAGATCAATTAACTAAAGCTTATAACAGAACTTTTATAAATCAAAATTATAAAAAAATAGTAAATAAGAATGAAAATACTACATTATTAATTTTCGATATAGATGATTTTAAAGATATTAATGATAAATTTGGACATAATGAAGGCGATTATGTATTAAAAGAAATGACTGCATTAATTAATCAAAATATAAGAGAAAGTGACTTTTTAATAAGATGGGGTGGAGAAGAGTTTATAATTTTATTAGAAATTGATAAAGAAAAAGGAATAAAAAAAGCTGAAGATATTAGAAAATTAATTGAGAATCATAACTTCAATGAAAATTATAATATAACTATAAGTATAGGTATTTCTAAATATAGTGATAGTGATTTATTAGATGATTTAGTAAATAGAGCTGATAAAAGATTATATAAAGCTAAAGAAAATGGTAAAAATCAAGTGGTTTATGATTAAATTAAAAATATATTTAAAATTTTAGGAGGAAAGATGGAAAAGAGAAAAAATATTTTAAAAAATATTGAAAGTGATGAGAAAGTTATAAGAGATTATGCAATTGAATATTTCAAATGTGAAAAGATTAGTGATTTAGATGCTATTAATAAAATAATAGATATGATTGAGATAAGTGACGATAAATTAGAGATTTTAGATTATTTAAGGATGTTAGATAGTAATGCTTTTGATAAAGAAACTTTGATTAGACTTTTTAATATTAATTTTTATGATGAAAAAATTAAAAATGCAGTTGATTTATTAATTGCGTATGCAAATATAGAATTATTAAAAAATAATGAAAATATTAGACCAATGAGCCAACTTGGACAAGATATTATGAAAAAAAGATTTGAATACTATGATATGGATTTCGATATCATGTGGAAACAGCTATGGAATATGGATCATACACATCCTGATTTTGAAAATGATTATCAAATATTAACGGCTATTTCAGACAGACCAGATTTTAATTATGATAAATTTCATAAAGAAATATCTATAGAAGCTATATCAGGATATGAACAAGTAAAAACTATCAATTTATGTCAACTAGCTGGCATGTTAAAAGATAAAGATATGATTAATTATGTTATAGAGCAAGTATATACTGGTTCAGATAATATATCTGAGATTGCTTCTAAAGAGCTTATTAAAATTGGTGATAAGCGTATAATAAAACTTATAAAAGAAAATTATAAAAATGTTTCTAGGAATGTAAAAATATCATTATTAAATATTTTAGAAGGTATAAAACTAAAAAGTAGTGAAGATTTATTACTTGAAATTTATAAAAATGAAACAGATATTGATTTAAAGATACAAATTATATTTGCCTTAGTTTCTCACTTATCTAAAAAGGCTATTTCTCTTTTGGAAAAAGAGTTAAATAATAATCCTACATATAAGATTGATTATATAGAATCATTATATGTACTTTATAAGTTTTATAATATTGAAAATGAAAATTTAGAAAAATGGAAAAAAATGATAGAGAAGCAAAATAAAAAGATGCGTGATTTAAGAGTGAATAAGTTTCATAAAGATAACCCTAATATCTTAGACCAAATTATTACAAGTGAAAGTGAAACTTTTGTAAGGAAAGAAAAGAAGATAGGAAGAAATGATCCATGTCCTTGTGGAAGTGGTAAGAAATATAAAAAATGTTGTATTTATAAGTAAAAAGGAGTGAGTTTATGAGTGAAAAAGTTAAATGTAATGTATGTGGTAAAGAGTATACAAATAGAGGGATTACAAGACATTTAAAGTCTTGTCCAGAAATTCATAAAAATGATAGCGAAGGTAATTATAAATATTATACTTTAAAAATAAAAGATGTGTATAAAACAAATTTTTTTCTATTTATAAATGTCTCATCTGAAATAACATTAGGTCAACTAGATCAATTTTTAAGAGATATTTGGGTAGAATGTTGCGATCATTTAAGTAGTTTTCATTATAATAATCAATACTATGATATAAACCGATTTACTGGTAGTTTTTCTATTAATTTAAAATTAGAAAAATTATTAGATAAAAAGAATTCTATTCTTTATGAATATGATTTTGGTTCAACTACTAAATTAAAGATAGAATTAAAAGAAGAATTTTTTGATAAAAAGAGAGATTCATTAATTGAAATATATGCTAGAAATAAAATGCCAAAATATTTAAAAGAAAATTATGATAATCCAGCTAATTCTCCAAGATTTGGTGTATGTGGTTATTTAGGACCAGCAGATGAGTTTAAAAATATTACTAGTTGGGGAAAGATTGAAAAAGTAAAAAATAATAAAAATTAAAAAGACAGAGATTAAAAAACGAAACTATTGTTAAGATATCTTCTAAATAAAAAAAGGTGATTAAATAGTGAATAAAAAAATAAAAAATTATAAAAGGCAAGATAGATTAGAAGTAGCTAAAAAGTGGATTGAAAATTATGAAGGTGAAGATGTAGTTAGTGATTATTCAAAATATTTTGGTGTTAATAAAGTTTGCACTGTTCAGGAGTTGGAAATATTA
This sequence comes from Bacillota bacterium, assembly GCA_051744845.1. GTDB lineage: Bacteria > Bacillota > Clostridia > Peptostreptococcales > Acidaminobacteraceae > JBNJDJ01. The sequence goes on along the minus strand of JBNJDJ010000059.1, from coordinate 2,267 downwards.
GAATATGGTCTTTCTCAAGAGTATATGAATGAAATTAAGAGAGTATATGAATATAATCTCAAAAATAAAAATCAAAAACTTGATGAAATATCAGGAAATGAGTTTCAAAATAGTGAATTTTATTTTATAGCTGGTTACACACCAGGTGGATTTCCTTTCGGTATAACTTGGGAAGAACATGAAAAAGAAAAATCAGGAGAAAAGAAAAATGAAATAGAGGTTGAAAAAGACTCTGATGGGATTCCTTTTTAATTAAATTAATATTATAGTAATTGAATGGATATTTTAATATGATTTATTTCATATTGAAATATCTATTTTTTATTGAAATATATTATAAAGTTGAAAATTGACAATTTGTTATATGTGTTATATAATTACTATAACAAAGGAGGTAAAATGTTATTCAAAATTGAATTAGAAAGTGAAAAAGCAATATATCAGCAAATTGTTGACAATATTATTTTAGCTATTGCTAAAGGAGAATTAAAACCTAATGATAGTTTGCCATCGGTTCGTTCTTTTGCATCAGATTTAGGAATAAATCTTCATACTGTAAGAAAAGCATATAATATACTGAAAAGTTTAGGTTATATTAGTGTATCTAGATCTAAAGGTGCAGTGATTCTTGAGAAAAAAGAAAAAATAAATAAAAATAAGAAAAAACAAGTTAAAAAAGAGCTTGAATTAATTATTGCAAAAGGCACAATTAATGGTTTAGGTAAAGAGGATATATTAGAGTTAACTAAGAATATTATTAAAAAATTTAAGGAAGGTGAAAAAAATGACTAATGAGTTTTCTTTATTAATTTTATTATTTTTAAACATTATAGATACAGTTATACCTAAATTAACAAGAAAAGATTTATATTTTGGAATTAGAATACCAAGTGAAAAAAGAGATATTAAGTCAATGAAAAAAATATATATAGATTATATAAAGAAATTATGGACAGTTTCACTTATATATATTTTACTATCTTATTTTAATCCTCTAATTAGTGAAAACTCTTTAGTTTTTATAATTGAATTAATAGGATTAATAGGATTAAATGTATTTTTTTATCTAAATGCTAGAAAAGAAGTTAAGAGTATTAAAAGAGAAAAAAACTGGGGAAGTGAAAAGTCAGAAGTTTTATATGTAACTAATGAAGATATAAATAGTGAGGTAATTAGTTATAAGTGGTACTTTTTGACTTTAATTATAATTGCTTTAACTGGATATTTTATAATTATTAACTATGAAAATCTACCAAAGCGTCTGCCAATACATTTTAATGCTAAAGGAATAGGTGATCAATTTGTTGATAAAAGTTATATAAGTGCATTATTTTTGCCGGTTATTGAAATATTTTTATTAGCTATTTTTATATTTGTTAATTACTCGATTAAAAATACAAAAAAACAAATAGATGTTGAAGACCCTAAAGAGTCAATTATAAGAAATATTAAGTTTAGAGGTATATGGTCAAAAGTATTATATATAGTATACTTAATTATATTAGCAACATTAACATTAAATGCTTTTAAAATGATTAACTTATTAAATATTAATCCAAAAGTATTTCAATTAATAAACTATATATCTATAGGGACTATTTTACTTCTCATCTTAGTTACTGCTTTTAAAACAGGACAAGGTGGAACTAGACTTTCAAAACATAAAGAGTCAAAAGATGAGATTAATATTGAAGATGATAAATATTGGAAATTAGGTTTATTTTATTTTAATAAAGATGATCCAAGTATATTTATTGAAAAAAGATTAGGAATAGGATTTACAATGAATTTTGCTAATCCAATTTCTATTTTAATAATTGTAGTTTTATTATTAATTATTTTTGGAATTTCAATTTTACCTAAAATATTATAAAGACTTTTAAATTTATTAATAAATTAATGAACTTCACCTTATTGCTTAGGTGAAGTTTTTAAATGTTAATAATTAATCATAAAATAATTTGGATTATTAATATTGAAATAAATAATATTAATAAATATATTGATAAAATTAAATAAATTAATTGACAAATTCTATTTATGCTATTATAATATAAATAAATTAATATAGTTAATATATAAATTGATTTTATTAAATATATAACTATAAATATAATAGTGAATTTTTTAAAATTAAAATCTTTTTAGAAAGGAGGTATTGTACTAAATTCATTTTTTTAGTATTAAATACAAATGGGAAGAAAAATTAAGATTTATATTAAAACTGAAGATGTAAATATTACCTGGCTACCGAGTATTCCAATTGG
>JBNJDJ010000058.1:0-12814 GCA_051744845.1 Bacillota bacterium | reverse complement strand
TTTTTTAATTGTTAGAATATAACATTTAAAATAATTGCTTGATAAAACTTTGACTTTGATTTATAATTGTAATGAATATAAAATATTAAAAAAGAGGTGGATACTTTGAAAAATGTAATAGAAGTAAAAAAAGATGTTTATTGGATAGGTGTAAATGATAGAGATACAAGATATTTTGAAAAGCTTTGGCCATTACCTAATGGAGTTACTTATAATTCTTACTTGATTGATGCTGATAAAGTTGTATTGATTGATACAGTAAAGGCAACAGAATCGACTAATTATATTAATAACATAAAAGATAAAATTGGAGATAAACCTGTAGATTATTTAGTTATTAATCATATGGAACCAGATCATTCTGGAGCTATTAAAGAATTATTAAGTGTTTATCCTGACTTAGAAATAATAGGAAATTCTAAAACTTTTGGAATGTTAAAAAACTATTATGGAGTTGAAGATAACTTAGTTACAATTGAGAATAAAGAAGAAATTGACTTAGGTAATTATACTTTGAAATTTTTTATGACTCCAATGCTTCATTGGCCTGAAACAATGATGACTTATTTAGAAGAACATGGAATTTTATTTTCAGGAGATGCTTTTGGAGGATTTGGATCATTAGATGGTGGAATATTTGATGATGAAGTTAATATAGATTTTTATGAAAATGAAATCATGAGATATTTTACAAATATCGTAGGAAAATATAGTCCTATGGTAATTAGTGCAATTAATAAATTATCTGATTTAGATATAAATGTAGTTGCTTCTACTCATGGACCAATATGGAGAGAAAATCCTGAAAAGATTATTAATGATTATAAATCTTGGAGTGAGTATGAACCTAAAGATGGTGCAGTAATAGTATATGGTTCTATGTATGGTAATACAGAAAGAATGGCTGACTATATAGCTAGATGCTTATCAGAAAGTGGAATCAAGAATATTAGAATTTATGATTCATCTAAAACACATGAATCTTATTTAATTAATGAAATCTGGAAGTACGAATATATATTTTTAGGTAGTTGTGCATATAATACAAGAGCATTCCCTGCAATGGAAAGCTTAATGCACGCTTTAGTAAATAAAAAGTTAAAAAATAAAAAAGTTGCTACTTTTGGAAGCTTTACTTGGAGTGGCGGTGGAGTAAGTACATTAAATGAGTTTGTTGAAAAACTTGGTTGGGAAGAACTTGGTGATTCAATAGAATTTAAAGGAGCTCCAAAGAAAGAAAACTTCAAACAAGCAGAAAAATTAGCTTGTGAAGTAGGAAAGTGTATAGAATAATTAAAAAATGCTTAGTCTATTTATAAGACTAAGCATTTATTTTTTTACTCTTTTAGTTCTATAGAAACAGGACAGTGGTCTGAACCATAAACATCATTATGAATTTTAGCAGATTTAACATTATCAATTAAATCTTCAGATACAAAGAAGTAATCAATTCTCCATCCTGCATTATTTTTTCTTGCATTAAATCTATAAGTCCACCAGCTATATTTAACCTTTTCTGGATGAAAATGTCTAAATGTATCAATGTATCCATTTTCAATATATTTATCAATCCATTCTCTTTCCATAGGTAAAAATCCTGAATATTTTTCATTGGATTTATCATTTTTTAAGTCAATTCTTTTATGAGCTGTATTATAATCACCACAAGCAATAATAGATTTGCCTTCATTTTTTAATTCATTAGAATATCTTAAAAACTCATCATAAAACTCCATTTTAAAATCAAGTCGTTCTTGCTTGCTTTTACCATTAGGAAAATAAATATTGAAAAGTACAAAATTATCATATTCTAAAATAGTAGTTCTTCCTTCTTTATTAAACTTTTCATCTGGTAAACCAGTTAAAATTCTATTAGGTTTTTTCTTATAATATACAGCAGTTCCACTGTATCCCTTTCTTTCTCCAGGATTAATAAAAAAATCATAACCTTCAATATTTAAAGCTTTTTTAGGTAATTGCTCTTTTAAAGCTCTTGATTCTTGGATACAAAGTATATCAGGTTGTTCTTTTTCAATCCAATCTAAAAGCCCTTTTTTAATAGCAGCTCTCATTCCATTTACATTCCATGAAAAAATCTTCATATTTCCTCCTTAATAATCTTTTGTTTCTTTTATATAATAAAATAAGTATTGTTGAGCATAACCAGCATATGGTCCAAAATGTTTCTTTGAAAAATTTCTTAAAGTTTTTGCATCTTTTGAATCAATACTATAATAGTGATTTAAAACCTTTTTAACCCATGTATCTACAGGAAAAGCTTGTGTTTTGTTTGACCCAAATATAAGAATACAATCCGCTACTTTATTACCTACCCCATGTAACTTTTTTAAAACATTTCTTGCTTTATCAATAGGTAACTTATTAATTTGATTTAAATCAATCTCTCCATTATTAATCATTTGCGCGCTCTTTTTAAGATACTTATCTCTATATCCTACACCCATATCTCTAAGTTCATCTACAGTTAAATTTGCTATTACATCAGCTGTAGGAAAAGAGTAGTAGTCTTTATTATTAATTGTTTTTAAAAATTTGCCATAGTTTTTAGATAATTTATGAATAGAATTTCTAATTCTTTTCATATTATTATTAGCTGAAATAATGAAAGTTATGATTATTTCAAAAAGGTCTTGGTTTAAAAGTTTAAGTCCATGTCCATATTCTAAAGCTTTATTTAAATGAATATCTTTTTTAGGAAAAGTTTTAAATATTTCATTATAGTCTTTATTTAAATCAAAATAGTTTTTCCAAAACTTATCAAATTTATCATATTTAAAATAAATTAAATTTTCATCTTTTTGTTTTAAATTTATTAATCTATCTTTAGAAATAATAGTAAAACTACCATTGTCTTCTTTATACCAGTTAAATACTTGTCCTGAATCATATATTTTTTCTAAGTTTAGGTCTTTAATTTCAATTGAATTCATGTAGCCTCCTTTGTAATGGTTACAACTTTATTATAAATGGATAAATAGAAATGTCAACAAATTAAATTAATTTAATTTGGAATTTTTACAAAAAGCTTGACAAATCACTTGGTTGGTATTATTATAATAGTTGAAGTATTACAATGGAAGTTTATATTAAGGAGGATTTTTATGGCTAAATATGTATGTGATCCATGTGGATATGTTTATGATGAAGAAAAAGGCGATCCAGATAACGGTATAGATCCAGGTACTAAATTTGAAGATTTACCTGAAGATTGGGTATGCCCAGTTTGTGGTGTAGGTAAAGACTTCTTTAGTAAACAGTAAAAACTTAATATTATTGGCATTTATTCAATTATTTGAATATGCCAATAATAACAAATTTGTATTAAAGGTAAAATTCAGTTTTAATTACATAACGACATAAAAAAATAATCATAATATTTAAAATTATTAGATTTCATATACCTTTAATAATCAAGTATTAATTATAGCTAGTAAAGATTAAGGAGATTATTATGTATCCTAAAGACGTAGAGTCAATAAAAAAATATTTAAGAAAAAATGATATTAGACCATCGCTTCAACGTATTAAAATATATGAATATCTAGTTTTAAATGAAACTCATCCAACTGTAGATGAAGTTTATGATGCATTAAGTGATGAGTTAATGACATTATCTAAAACAACAGTTTATAATACGTTTGACTTGTTTTTAGAAAAAGGTATTGTTATACCAATTTTAGTTGAGAATAACGAAATACGTTATGATCATAGTGTTGATCAACATGGACATTTTCAATGTAAGAAATGTAAAAATATATTTGATTTCGATTTTGATTTAGATTATAAAAATAAAAAGGAAATTGAAAAGCATGAGGTCGATGAATATCATGTTTATTTAAAAGGGATTTGTTCAAAATGTCAAGATAAAGGCTAAATCTATTGATAGACTTATTTTTTAATAAGTCTTTTTTATTTTTTTGAAAAATTTTAATAGCTTTATAAATAATAATTATGATATTTAACAAAAGTAATTGCAAAAAAAGAATCTAAATATTTTAGCAATTAAATCAGATTGTAATAATATGAAATTTCCATCACAATCTAGATTTTAAATTGTGATGGATAGTTTAATAATAGATTATGAAAACTTATTTCTTTGATAAACTTTGATAAGTGAAAAAATTTAATGAATATTAAAAACTTATTTAATTACAATTTTAGCATCACTACTTATTTTAGCCTTGCAAGCGAGTCTATAACCTTTTTTAAGTTCTTTTTTTGAAAAAGCTTTTATTTCAGATTTTTTTGGTTTTGAAACTTTTCCTTCTAAAACTTGAACAACACATTTTTTACATTTACCTTTTTTGCAAGGAGCTTTTATTTTTACTTTATTTTTTTTAGCAACTTTTAAGATTTTATATTTTTTTTTCTTTTTAGTTACAACATCTTTAATAAAAGTAACTTTATGTCCCATATTATCACCTCTTTTTATAATTATACCACAATTGATAATTATTATCAATTGGTTTGTATTTTTTAAAAAAGATATTTTTTAAAGTTAAAATTGATGATATAATGTTTTTAAGTATGTAAGGAGAAAATATGATAGATAAAAGTATTAAAAAGTTTGATTATAAAAAATACTCTCCGAAAACTGTTATTGGAGAGTTTTCAGGTAGAGATAGTGTAGCAGCGATAATGAAAGCATTTGAAAAATATGATTATATATTACCTATAGCCTCGTTTGCAGGTACAGAATATGGTGATTATAATACAATATATGCAAATTATTTAAAAACAAAAAAAATAGTAAATGAAAAATATAAAGGTAAAAAAACATTATATCCTTTAATTGAATATAATGATTTTGAACTTTGGAAAGTTTTAAATGGTAGAGTAATGACTTTACTTATAAAAAAATATGATTTTTTTACACCTTGTATAGGTTGTCATTTATATTTTCATTTAACCAAAATTCCATTTGCTATTAACTTATCTAAAATTATATTATCAGGAGAGAGAGAATCTCACGATGGTAAACAAAAGGTAAATCAATTAGGAAAATCTTTAGATATTTATCAAAATGTAATTGAAAAATCTAATTGCAAATTAGAAATGCCTATTAGAAATGTTTATGATGGAGAAATAATAAATGATTTAATAGGTTATAAATGGGAAGAAGGTAAAAATCATCCTAGTTGTGTATTAAGTGGTAATTATAGAGATATAAATTATAAAGCTATATATGATAATAAAAAATTAGATAAATTTTTAAATGAGTTTTTAAAACCTGCTGGTAAATTAATAGTTAAATATATTGAAAATGATAAAAAAGACTTGAAAAAATTAGAAAAAAGGATTTTAGAAATTATATGAAAGTTATTAATTTATTATTAGATGGAATTGGAGATAGAAGTTATAAAATATTAGATAATAAGACTCCTTTAGATTATGCAAAAACTCCAAACTTAGACCTTATAGCTAAAAAATCTCAATGCGGATTGATGACACCTTTGGACTATGGAAAAGTATTAGGAACCGATTTAGCTCATTTTATACTATTTGGATATACATTAAAGGAGTACCCAAATAGATCAGTTATTGATGCTTTAGGTGAAGGAATAAAATTAGACAAAGAAACTTTAGTTTTAAGAGCTTCTTTTGCAAATGTTGAAAAAAAAGAAGATGGTTTTTTAATAAAGGAAAGATTTTGTAAGGATTTAAAAAAAGAAGAAATTAAAAAAATAATTAAAAAAATTAATAGAAATATTGATGGATTTAAATTTAAAGTTATACATTCTTATGATAGTCACCTTATTATTTTAGTTAAAGGTAAAAAACTGTCTAAGAATATTTCAGATAGTGATCCTTTCTACTCACCTCAATACGCAATGAAAGTAGAACCTTTTGAAACTAATAAAGATTTAGCTTATAAAACAAGTAAGTTAATTAATAAATTTTTGAAAGAAAACTTTTTGATTTTAGACAATTTAGATTTTAATAAAAAAAGAAAAGAAATGAATTTAAAAAAAGCTAATTTCATTTTAACAAAATGGGCAGGAAAATATAAATCTTTAGATTCTTTTAAAAAAAGAACAGGAAAGTCTGGGTTAATCTTAGCTAAATCTGATCTTTTCAAAGGAATATCTGAAATTTTAGATATAAATTACTTAAGGTATAAATCTTTCGATGATGCAATAGATTTAGCATTAAAAAGTAAAAAAGAATATATACATTTACATACTAAATTGCCTGATAGTGCTTCACATAAAAAGGATCCTTTTTTAAAAGTTAAAGAAATTGAAAAAATTGATAAAAAGATTGAAAAACTTTTAGATTTTAAAGGTCTATTAATAGTAACAGGAGACCACAGCACTCCGTGTTCAGGTAAAATGATACATTCTGGAGAAAGTGTACCTTTTATGGCAAAAGGTGAGTTTGTAAGAGTAGATGATGTAAAAGAGTTTAATGAAATTAGTTGTTCAAAAGGAAGCATGTTTATAAAAGGAAAAGATTTTATACCTTTTGTGCAAAATGCAAGTGACTCTGCTAAGCTTTATCATTTAAGACAAGGAAATAAAAGATATAATTATAGAATAAAAAATATAAATAAACTAAAATAACTAACGTAACATTTGTTACGTTAAATTTTTTTGGTTTTAAATATAATAGATAAAACTAGAAAGGAGAGTTATGTTTAATATTTTTGCAATTATTTTAATAGTCATATTATTTTTAATAGACTCAGAAAAAACTATAAAAGGGATTAAAAGTGGAATTAAGAAAATAAAAAAGAATTTACCCATTTTTTTAAATATGATTATATTTATAGTAATAAGTTTATATTTTATATCAGATGAAATGATTCTGAAAGTACTTGCTTCAAGTAGTGATGTTAAAAACTTTTCGATAGCTATTGCTATAGGTTCAATTATTTTTATGCCAGGATTTATTACTTTTCCTTTAGCAGGTCTTTTAATATCAAAAGGAGTAGGATATGGTACTATTGCAGCTTTTACAACATCTTTAATGTTAGTAGGTATAGCAACTATACAAATAGAAATTGAGTATTTTGGTAAAAAATTTGCAATTATAAGAAATTTAACAGGAATTGTTTTATCTATAATAGTTTCTATTTTTATAGGTATTTATTTTGGAGTGGTTTAAATGAAATTAAAAAAATATATTATATCAATTTTATTTGCATGTTTTATTTTAGTAAGTTATATATTTAATTTCCAGCCTGGATTAGAAATATTTGATTCTTTCAAATCTTTTGTTAGCAATATTTTAAAATTTGTTTTAACTATCTTTATTTTAATAGGTATATTTGAACAATGGGTAAAAAAAGAAACTATTGAAAAACATTTAGGTGATAACTCTGGTGGTATTGCCTTTTTATGGGCATTTTTATTAGGAACTACTATAATAGGTGGATTTTATGTGGCTTTACCAGTAGCTAGGTCTTTATATAAAAAGAATGCTAGGTTAGCTATTATTTTGACTTTGCTTGGTGCTGCATCAATTGCAAGAATACCTATGACTCTTTTTGAAGCATCATTTTTAGGAGTTGATTTTACTATAGTTAGATTAATAGTTTCAATTCCATTAATAATTATTACTAGTTTAGCTTTAGAAAAAATTAATTATGAAATTCCTGGTGAGAGTGTAGAAAATATAAATTAACATTTGACAGCTTTTTTTATTTATTATATAGTAAAAATCAAATAAAATAAAAACTTATCAAGAGTGGTGGAGGGACTGGCCCTTTGAAACCCGGCAACAGCTATTTTATAGTAATGTGCTAAATCCTGCAGTAATACTGATAGATAGGGAAATAAAGAGTGTAAACTAAGATTATTTCGTTATCGAGATAATCTTTTTTTAATTTAAAGGAGGATAAGATGGAAAATTTAAAAGACGATAGTATATGCATTCACGGTGGTTACAAAGCAAAAAGTGGAGAAAGTCAAGTTTTACCTACACATCAAAGTACTACTTATAGGTATTATGATCCAGATAAACTTGCTGATTTATTTGATTTAAAAGAAGAAGGTTTTATATATTCAAGATTAGGTAATCCTACAGTAGCAGCTTTTGAAAAAAAGATGGCTAATTTAGAAAAAGGTATAGGAGCAGTTGCTTTTTCTTCAGGTCAATCTGCTGTTTTAAGTTCAATTTTAAACATATGTAAAAAAGGAGACCATATTTTAGCATCTTCAAAACTATATGGTGGTACAATTACTTTGCTTAAATCAACACTTTCAAATTTTGGAATTAAGGTTACTTTAGTTGATCCAAATCTTAGTCAAAAAGAAATTAGTAAAAAAATTCAGAATAATACAAAAGTAATTTACGGTGAAACTATAGGAAACCCTGGATTAAATATTTTAGATTTTGAAAAATTTAGTGAAATTTCTAAAAAAAATAATATAGTATTTATTGTAGATAATACTTTTGCTACCCCTTATTTATTTAAACCACTTAAACACGGTGCAGATATAGTTGTTCATTCAGCTACTAAATATATAGATGGGCATGCTGTAGCATTAGGTGGTGTAGTTATAGATAGTGGAAATTTCAATTGGGAAGCAAGTAATAAATATCCAAGTTTAACTAAGCCTGATGAATCTTATCATGGAATAATTTTTAATGAAAAATTTGGAAAACAAGCTTATTTAACTAAATTAAGAGTTAAAATTCTTAGAGATTTAGGAAATACACTAAGTCCTCAAAATGCCAATTTACTTCACAGAGGTTTAGAGACTCTTCATTTAAGAATGGATAGACATAGTGAAAATGCATTAAAAGTAGCTAAATTTTTAGAAAAACATCCTAAAATAACTTGGGTTAATTATCCTTTTTTAGAGTCGCATGATACTTATGATTTAGCAAAAAAATATCTTAAAAAAGGTGGATCAGGAGTTTTATCTTTTGGAATTAAAGGTAAAATTAAGTCTGCTAAAAGATTTATGAAATCAATAGATATGATAAGTTTAGTTACTCATGTTGGAGATTTAAGAACTTCAGTACTTCATCCAGCTTCTACTTCTCATAGACAATTAAGTGATGAAGAATTAGAAGAATGTGGAGTAAAGAAAGAACTTATAAGATTATCCGTTGGTATAGAGTCTTGTGACGATATAATTAATGATTTGAAAAAAGCATTAAAGGAGGTATAAATGCCTATAATAATTCCTAAAGATCTACCAGCTAGAAAAGTCTTAAAAAAGGAAAATGTTTTTGTTATGAATACGAAAAGAGCAATACATCAAGATATTAGAGCACTAGAAATTTTAGTATTGAATTTAATGCCTACTAAAAAGCAGACTGAAACTCAACTTTTAAGACTTTTAAGTAATACTCCTTTGCAAATCAATGTTACTTTTTTAACTACTGAGACATATAAACCACAAAATATATCTAAAGCACATTTAGAAAGTTTTTATAAAACTTTTAGAGAAATAAAAGATTTAAAATTTGATGGAATGATAATTACTGGAGCTCCAGTAGAAAAAATGAATTTTGAAGATGTTGGTTATTGGGATGAATTAACAAAAATAATGGATTATAGTCAAGAAAATGTAACTTCTGTACTTCATATATGTTGGGGAGCACAAGCAGGATTATATCATCACTATGGAATCCAAAAGTTTGAGCAAGAAAAAAAGACATTTGGTGTATTTAAACACAAAATTGATAAACCTAAAAATTCACTTTTAAATGGATTTGATGATTATTTTTATGCTCCTCATTCAAGATATACCAAAAATAAATTAGATGATTTAATAAATCACGATAAACTAAATGTATTAGCTCATTCAGATGAAGTTGGATTGCTTTTAGCAATTTCAAAAGACAATAAAAATATTTTTTCAACTGGACATTTAGAATATACAAAAGATATTCTTCATAAAGAATATTTAAGAGATTTAAATAATGGTATAAAAATGAGTCTTCCAAAAAATTATTATACTAATAATTCTGTTGGGGAAGCAATAAATAATAAATGGAGAAGTCATGCTTACTTATTATTTATGAACTGGATTAACTATTATATTTATCAAAAGACACCTTACAATTTAAATAAAGACGTTGGGAAATAAGCAAATGTTCAAAATATAGTAGATTACTAAGGAATTTTAAAAAGAGCTAGATTTTATGTTAAATACATGTTAAAATAGTATCAAAGATGAGTAATAAAATTATAAGGGAGGAATTTATGAAAAAATTATCAATATTTTTGGTATTTATTTTAATTACAGCTGCTTTTGTTGGATGCAGTAATACAGAAACTCCAGCAGATACAGAGGAACCACAGGAACAAGAAGAAACTATGGAAGAGGAACAAGAACAAGAGGAACAAGAACAAGAGGAACAAGAAGAAACAGATGCAGTATCTACAGCATCAATAGTAGATAATGAAGCAGACTTTAAAAAGTCAATTAGTAAAGATGGTAACTGGATAACAGCTACTACAGCAGATTTAAGCTTTGATGAAGAATTAGTATTAGAAGGAACATTTGAACAAGAAGGTGAAGTAGTAAGAAAGATTGGTTTATATACTTCAAATGAAGATCATAGTATCGACCAAAACTTTACTTTAAAAGCACCTAAATTAACAGTAAAAAGTAAAAATGCACTTTTAAAAGCAGGTACATTTGATACAGATTTATATATTGATGCAGAGAATGTAACTATAGAAAAAACAACAGTTACAGGCGATGTATACTTTACAAAAGAAGCTTATAAAGAAAGCTTTACTGTAAAAGAATCTGAAATTAATGGAGAACAAATTGTTCAAAGTGAAACAGATGCAGTATCTACAGCATCAATAGTAGATAATGAAGCAGACTTTAAAAAGTCAATTAGTAAAGATGGTAACTGGATAACAGCTACTACAGCAGATTTAAGCTTTGATGAAGAATTAGTATTAGAAGGAACATTTGAACAAGAAGGTGAAGTAGTAAGAAAGATTGGTTTATATACTTCAAATGAAGATCATAGTATCGACCAAAACTTTACTTTAAAAGCACCTAAATTAACAGTAAAAAGTAAAAATGCACTTTTAAAAGCAGGTACATTTGATACAGATTTATATATTGATGCAGAGAATGTAACTATAGAAAAAACAACAGTTACAGGCGATGTATACTTTACAAAAGAAGCTTATAAAGAAAGCTTTACTGAAAAAGAATCTGAAGTTAAAGGTGAAATGAAAATAGTAGAATAAATTAAATTAAAAAAGGTGATTTTCTTAAATGAAAATCACCTTTTTTTAATACTTTCTTTTATTTAATTTTTGGACAATATCTTCTAAAACAGTTTTAGATAAATTATCAGGAAGCTTATTTAAAATCTTTTGAGCTTTTAAAATATATCGATTAACTAACTTTTTAGAGTTATATATAGCTTTAGAATCATTAATTTTAGTAATTATAATATCTATGTCACTTTCAAATAGAGTTTTTCTTTGATTAGGATTTTCTTTTAAAAAATAAATTATTGGAATAGAATAAAAATTTTCTTTTAAATCATTTCCTAAATCTTTACCTAAAAGAAATTCATTGCCAGTAAAATCTAAAATATCATCTTGAATTTGAAAAGCCATACCAATATAATAACCTAATTTTCTTAAATATAATAAAGTTTTTCTATCAGCATTTGAAACATACCCACCAATAAATAAACTAAGTGAAAATAAGGCAGCTGTTTTTTTAGAAATCATCTTAAGATAAGAAAAAGCAGAAATATTAGCTTGATTTTTAAAATTATTTTGTTTGATTTCTCCTAAACAGATATTTGAAATTACCTTAGATAATAGTTTCATTTCTTTAGTTGAATAAGAATCTGTTAATAAGTCAAAACAAACAGTAAATAAATAATCTCCAATAAATACAGCATTTTTGCTACCATATTTTAAATGTGTTGTTTTAATGCCACGTCTTTTATTTGAATTATCAATAATATCATCATGAATTAATGTAGCCATATGTAAAAGTTCTACAATACTAGCTAGTTTATAAATATCATCTGATTTTTTATTCCCAAATTCATTACCTAATAATACAAAGGCAGGTCGCATAAGTTTTCCGCCTGAATTTAAAAGTTCTAAAATCGATTGATCAATAGTCTTTTGTCCAGAATTTATTTTATTAGTTATTATTTTTTTTACATTATCTAAATCATTTTCTACTTTAGGATATTTTTCCCACAATTCAAACATATTAATCTCCTTAATTAAAATTAAATCTCCTTTAGTAATATTTTACTAAAGGAGTTAAAATCATTCAATATATAAATTAGATTTCCGAGCAAATTTAGTATTCTTATATTTCTTTTTAAGCCAAGGCATTACGTAATAGTCTAATCCGAATACTCTTCCAGCTCCACCTAATAAAGCAATTGAACCGAAAGTATACCATAAAATATCTGGACCAGCCATTGCTGATAAAATAAAATTAAATGTTAAGAATACAGAACCTAAAGAAGCTAAGAAAGTAAATAATCCAGCTAATAAAGCAAGTCCGATTCCAATTTCTACAAATACTACCATTACTTGTAATGGAAAAGCAACAGGTGATACTAAATTATCTAATATCCATTGATAAAATGCCGGCGGTGTCTCTAACATAGGTGCGGAAGCATAGGCATTTTCAGCAGCCTGGGATGCGCTAGAGTCTGCAGCTGTTTGTACAATAAATATATTTCCTGGTTCAATCCATCCATCTTGAATTTTCTTCCATCCTTCTACTAACCAGTGATAACCTATAAATAGTCTCAAAGGTACTAACCAGAAATTTGATGTAGATTTTGCAAAATGTCCACCAAGTAAAGAACGTTTATCCTTAAT
>JBNJDJ010000057.1:0-12898 GCA_051744845.1 Bacillota bacterium | reverse complement strand
CACTTTAAGACTTTTTTGAGTTTATAATTGAAATATTTAATTTCAATAGGTTATATATCTATATCATAAATATAACCAGCATTTCCTACTAATTTAAAAAGCTTGTTTAAAATATATCAGGACCACATCCAAAATCAACTATATTTTGATTTTTTCATTTCAAGTATTCTTAATTTTTTCTCTATTGGTTTAAAAATTGACTGATTTTTAAAGACCCCCCTTTAAAATATAACCTACTTATATTCATTTTACCTCCTTTAAACTTTATACTAAGTATGCAAAAATAAATTTAAATAAAACTTAATTTTAGATTAAAAAAACATTAAATTAATCTTTTTTTAGTTTCACAGCTGTGCCATAACATAAAATCTCAGCAGCTCCTTGCATTACAGCAGAAGTTGAGTATCTTATATTTATAATTGCATCTGCATTTTTATCTTTTCCTATTTCAATTAATTCGTTTTTAGCCTTTTCTCTAGCATCATCTAACATTTCTTTATATTCAGTTAATTCTCCTCCAATAATTGTTCTTAAAAATGAAATTAGGTCTTTTCCCATATGTCTAGCTTGAATATTATTAGCTTCTACAACTCCTATAATTTCAGTCACCTGATAACCAGGTATATAATCTGTTGATGTTATATACATATAAACCTCCTATAATTTTTTAAAAATCTCTTTATTTTTTTATATAATTTATGTAAAATAAAATTAGTGATTATAATATAAATTAGAAAGGAATTTATGAAAAAAAATAAATATATATTAATAACCATATTAATTTTAACTATCATTAGTTTTTTCAATGTTAATTTTGCAAATAATCAACCTAATATTATAAAAGAAAAAGCTGAAGTTTTAGAAGTTGATAATATTGATAATAAATCAGTTAATTCTATGCAAAAAGTTAAACTTGAAATTTTAACTGGTGAATATAAAGGAAAAATTTTTATTGTTGAAAATAATTTGCCTAAAAATTTGGCTTTTCAAGTAAAAGTTGAACCTAACGATAAAATAATTGTACAAATTGAAGATAATGCTGAAAAACTAAATGTATATATTTCAGATCATTATAGATTAACACCAATAAAAATTTTAACTTTATTATTTATTCTTCTTTTAATTATTACTGGTAAATTAAAAGGTCTAAAATCAGTAATAACTATTTCATTAACTTTGATATTAATATATAAAGTTTTAATACCTGGTATTTTAAATGGTATGAATCCTCTTTTATTAACCACTTTTATTACTTCAATAATAACTATAATAACAATTTTTATAATATCTGGACTGAATTTTAAAAGTATTTCTGCTATAATTGGTACTATTTTTGGAGTTACAATAGCTGCTATAATATCCATTATAGTTGGTAAATTAATTCCAATAACAGGTATGATGCCTGATGAAATTGGAATGTTAATGTATTTAAAAGAAGATATTAACTTTAATATTAATCATTTATTATTTTCTGGTATTATACTAGGTGCATTAGGTGCTGTCATGGATGTAGGTATGTCAATAGCTTCCTCTACATATGAAATATATTTAGCAAATCCAAAAGCATCTTTTAATAGATTATTTAAATCTGGAATGGCTGTAGGTAGAGATATAATGGGAACAATGTCTAATACATTAATATTAGCTTATACAGGAAGCTCAATACCTCTAATACTTTTATTAAGGGCAAAATCAAATACTCAGTTAAAATATCTAATAAATATGGACATAGTTGCTACTGAAATAATTCGTTCATTAGCTGGCAGTATAGGATTAATTTTAACAATACCATTAACAGCTTTTATAACAAGTACATTATTAAAAAAAGTTAAATAATTTAATATTATATATTTATATTTTGTCTTTTAATTCTTTTATATACTTGTTAATAAATACTTATAGATATATTTATTTTTAAATCAAAAATAAATATATCTTTTTATTTAAGCCTTTTGTTAAATACCTTGATAAATACCAAGTTTAATTTCCTTTTTAAAAATCAATTTTTACATATATTAAATTAAATTTCTTAATTTATTTACTGTTTCTTTAGAATAATCTAATGATTTTAAGATATCAATAGATACTTTTAAAGGCATTCCTAAAACAATATCATATAATCCATTTTCTTTATCAATATCTAATTGCTTTAAAATACTTTTTGTTAAATTTGATGTTCTACTATCATTTAAGAAAGTTTTTACACTATGGTCTTCAGTAAGATTTATTTTCAAATTATCTTTAGACTTTAAATTAATTGTTTTACTTAACTTAATGTCACTTGATGACGAACCTATTAAAACTTCAAAACTTCCTGATTTAGCAGCAAATTTATTTAATTTTTTTGAAAAAAATTCAAAATCTTTTTTACATATCTTAAAAGAAATTATTTTACTTTCGTTAGGAGCTAAAAATATCTTTTTATAATTTTTCAATTCTTTTATAGGCCTTTTTACAACTGGATCCTTTTCGCTAATATATAATTGTACAATCTCTTTAGCTGAATATGAACCTGTATTTTTAAGTCTAAATTTGATTTCTAGTTCTTCTTTTCCATTTATTTCATTACTAGAAGCTCTAATATTAGAATATTCAAAAGTTGTATATGTTAATCCATAACCAAAAGGATACTTAACATTAATTTTTTTCTTATCATAATATCTATATCCTACAAAGATTTCTTCATTGTATTTAACTTGATTAATATTACCTGGAAAATACAAATATGACGGATTATTTTCCAAATAATTAGGAAAAGTTTCAGATAATTTCCCTGAGGGAGAAATTTTGCCAAAAATTATATTAGCTAAAGCACTTCCACCAGCCTGACCTGGTAACCATGCATGCAAAATACCTTTTACCTTCCCACTAAGTTTATTAAAGTTTACTGCACTACCAGAAAAATTAACTAAAATAACATTTTTATTATGTTTGCATATTTCATTAATTAATTTAATTTGATTATTAGGTAAATTAATATCTTTTCTATCAAAACCTTCACCTTCTATTTGTGTAGTAGTACCTACAAAAATTAAAACATTTTTATTATTTTTTGCTACTTTAACTGCTTCTTTTAATAAATCTTTATCTTCGCCTACATTACTATATCCTTTTGCATACTTGGTTTTTACAAATTTATTAATTTCATCTAAGGGAATATCTAATTTATATGGGTTAATATGCGAACTACCGCCTCCTTGAAAACGAGGATTTTTAGCAAATTCTCCAATAACTCCTAAAGATTGATTTGTCTCTAACGGTAAAATACTATCTTTATTTTTTAAAAGAATAATTGATTCTTCAGCTACTTTTTTAGCAATTCGATGACTTTTATCAAAATCAAAATCATTTATTCCTTTTTTATTATTTTTAACTTTAGAAATTAATTTTAAAACATTTCTAACTCTTTTATCTAAATCATCGGTTTTTAATTTTCCTTTTTCAAGTGAATCTAATACTTCTTTTTTAAAATTACTAGGTCCAGGCATCTCTAAGTCTAGACCATTTTTTATAGATTTAACTTTATCTTGTACTGCTCCCCAATCAGAAACAACTAAACCATCATATCCCCATTCATCTCTTAATATATCTATTAAATATTCTTTGTTATGTGCCATATGAATAAAATTAACTTTATTATAAGCACACATAACAGTCCAAGGATTTGAAGCTTTTATTATCATTTCAAAAGGCTTTAAATATATTTCTCTTAATGTTCTTTCATCAACATTACTACTTATAACCATTCTATTCGTTTCTTGTTCATTTGCTACAAAATGTTTTATTGAAGTTCCAACACCTTGAGATTGAACTCCTTTAACAAAATTTTGGCCAATTTTTCCTGTTAAATACGGATCTTCTGAAAAATATTCAAAATTTCTACCTGCTAAAGGCGATCTTTTCCCATTTATACCTGGACCTAAAAGTATACCTACATTATAAAATTGACATTCTTTACCAATATATGTCCCCATTTCTTTAATTAAATCATCATTCCAAGTAGAAGCCATAGCAGCTTCAACAGGAAAAGCAGTTGCAGGTTTAGACTTAAAAGATTCTCCGGCCTCTTGATCTGCTAATCTTACTCCATGTGGCCCATCTGTCATAGTAATTAAGTCAATATTTTTATCTTCAATTCCACCAATATGCCATGCATCATATCCTGATAACAATTTTATTTTTTCTTCAATTGATAATTCTTTTAATAATTTTTCAATATCCATAAATCCCCTTCCATAAATCACTAGTTAAATTTAATTTTTATTAGATATGCATAATCAAATTTTTCTAAATTATTTTTTAATTTATCCTTATTACTTAAGTTAATATTTCCATTACTAAATAAATAAGCTTTTAACAAAATAGGACTATTTTCCTTAATTTTTTCTCTTTTTAGTAAGTAAAATTCTTTTTTATAACTAGTATTTTTTAAAAACTTATCATCTGTTTTAAAACTATATTTCATAACATCTTCTGAGTTTTGATGACTAATTAGCCAATTGTATTTATCATCATAATCTACTCCAATAAAAATTTGACCATCATTATCTTTTATATTACTGAAAGCTCTATTTCGTTGTTTTATTATTTTACCTTTTTCATATACTTCTAACCAAATTTCAACAGATTTGTATTTTTTGTCAAATTTATAATCAAAAACAGAACTATTTTTATGAATTTTTTCAATTTTCAATATCTTTTTATCTTCTTTAGTTAAATCACTTTTTTCTATAATATTACTTAATTCTTTTTCTTGACAACCTGATAATAAAATAATAAATATCAAAACTATAATAAATAACTTTTTCATATGAAACTCCTTTATTTAAATTATAACAAAAAAGTATTAAAAAAAAATAAAATATTTAAAAGCATAAAACTATGGGTATATATAACTATGTGATTAGGGAGGGGACATGAAATTTAAACCAAACATTTATGATAGCTTTATGTCAATATTTGAAAAAAATGGTTTATCTGTTTATCGTAAAAAATTATTAGAAAATGCAAAAGGACATGTTTTAGAAATAGGACCTGGTACTGGAGCCAATTTAGATTATTATAATTACAATATAATATCTAAAATTACTTTTTTAGAACCAGAGTTTAATGAAAAAATGGAATCTAAAATTACTTTTGATAATTTTGATTTTATTACAGGCGATGTTCAAAATTTACCTTTTAAAGATAATTCTTTTAATACAATAGTTTTTACATTAATTTTTTGTTCTGTTAAAGATTATAAAAAAGGTCTAAAAGAAATTAAAAGAGTTTTGAAAAAAAATGGTATAGTTCTGTTTATAGAACATATAGAACCTAAAAACCAACCGTTAAAAGGATTATTTAACTTTGCAAATCCATTATGGAATAAAATCGCCAATGGTTGTAATTTAAATAGAAATACTTTAGATAGTATTGAAAATGCAGGTTTTAAAATTGAATCCAAAAATTATTTTTTTAAAAATTCTTTTGTTCAAGGTATTGCAAAACTAAAAAATTAGGAGGATATATGAATTTGAAAATTGGTATTATTGGTTTAGGAAAAATGGGATCAAATATTGCTTTAAATATGAAAGAAAATGGATTTAAAGTAATTGGCTATAATAGAAGTGATAATAAAACAAAAAAATTAGAAAAGAAAGGAATTGAAGGAGCTTATTCAATTAAATCTTTAATTAATAAGTTAAGTAAAACAAAGATTATTTGGTTAATGGTACCTGCTGGAAAACCTGTTGATGAGAATATTGAAAAGTTAATTCCTTTATTAAAAAAAGGAGATATCATTATAGATGGAGGAAACTCATATTATAAAGATTCTCTTAGACGTTATAAAAGATTAAAAGATAAGGAAATTAATTTCATTGATGTTGGAACTAGCGGCGGAACAAATGGAGCAAGATATGGAGCAAGTATGATGGTTGGTGGAGATAAAGATGTTGTTAAAAAATTAGACACTGTTTTTAAAAGCATTTGTATAAAAGATGGTTATCAATATATGGGTAGTCCTGGTAGTGGACACTTTGTTAAAATGATTCACAATGGTGTTGAATACGGTATGATGCAAGCTATTGCAGAAGGTTTTGAAATACTCGATAAATCTAATTTTAATCTAGAATATAAAAAAGTGGCTAAAGTATGGAATAATGGCGCTATAATTAGTGGTTATTTAATGGAAATGACTCAAAAAGCTTTTGAAAATAACTCTAATGATTTATCTAATTTAAAACCTATTATTGACCATTCTGGTGAAGGTCTCTGGACTGCAAAAGAAGCTTTAGACTTAGAAGTATCTGCTCCAATTATTATGAATGCTCTTTTTAATAGATTTGAATCTAAAAATTCAAAAAAGTTTAAAAATAAAATAATTTCTGCTCAAAGAAATGAGTTTGGTGGACATAAACTGCACAAGGAGGACTAAATGGAAAATGGATCATTAATTATTTTTGGTGGTTCAGGGAATCTTTCATTATTAAAAATATACCCTGCACTATTCAATTTATATATTAATAACAATTTACCTAATAAATTTAATGTTATTTCAGTTGCTAAAACTAATAGAGATGTTAATGAATTTAAAAAAACTGTAAAAGAATATATTTCAAAACAAGTTAATAATTACTCAGAATCAAAATGGGAAAAATTTGAAAGAAATTTATATTATTTTTCATTAGATTTTAAAAATATACATGATTATAAAAAATTAAAAAACTTTTTAAATAAACTCCAAACTAAAAATGATAATTATATGTTTTATTTAGCAACATCACCTAACTTTTTTAAAATTATTACAAAAAATTTATATGATAATAATATGATAAATAAAGATTTTGACATTCAAAGAATTATTTTTGAAAAGCCTTTTGGATATGACTATGATTCAGCTAAAATCTTAAATGATTATTTAACTAAATATATCAATGAAGATGATATATTTAGAATTGACCATTATTTAGGAAAAGATATGATTCAAAATATTATGTTTTTAAGATTTTCTAATACAATTTTTGAAAATATATGGAATAAAGAAAATATAGATAACATACAAATTACCTCAAGTGAAAAAATGGGTATTGGAAAACGTGGTAATTATTTTGAAAAATCAGGAACTATTAGAGATATGGTTCAAAATCATTTATTACAAATTTTAGCAATAACAATTATGGATTTACCAGAAAGTTTTAAAGCTAAAGATATTATTGATAAAAAAGTAAAAATTTTTAAAAATTTAGAAAAATTCAACGATGATGATTTTGATAAAAAAATCATTCTAGGACAATACTCAAAAAACGAAAATTTAAATCTAAAAGGTTATAGAGAAGAAAATTCTATTCCTGATGATTCTTTTACCGAAACGTTTGTACTTTTAAAAACTTATGTTAATACAATCCGCTGGAAAGGAGTTCCTTTTTATCTAAAAACTGGTAAAAGATTAAGCAAAAAAGAATTATATATAACTATTGAATTTAAAAACAAAGAAAAATTATCTTCAATTACAAATATGGATTATAATCCTAATGTTTTGAAAATTAAAATTACTCCTGAAGAAGGCATTGAGTTAATGTTTAATATTAAAACACCAGTTGAAGATAATTCTATTATGCCTGTTAAAATGGACTTTTGTAAAAGTTGTGTCACTCATTTAAAATCTCCAAAAGCTTATGAGAAAATAATTAAAGGTATTTTTTCAGGTAAGTCAACATTGTTTACACGTTGGGATGAAGTTAAATATACTTGGAAATATATTGATTCAATTACCAAGTGTTGTGATCAAAAGAAAAGTCAAATAATTGAATTTTATAAAGCTGGGACAAATGGACCTGAAAAAGCTAGAAAATTATTAAAAAAAGATAATAGAAAGTGGTGGAAATACTAATGAAAATATATGATATTTCTATGAATATAGATGAAAATATGAAAGTATATAAAAATAAAATACAAAAAAAACCAAAACTTATAAATAAATCAAATTTTGAAAACTCTCAGGCTTATGAAACAGATATAAAAATTAACCTTCATACAGGAACTCATATAGATGCTCCACTTCACATGATAGAAGATGGCGCTACAATTGATAAATATAATTTAGATAAGTTTATTACAAAATGTAGAGTTTTAGATTTAACAAATATTGAAAATACTATAGATAAAAAAAACTTAATTGATAAAAACATTAAAGAAAATGAATTTTTGCTTTTTAAAACTAAAAATTCATTTGATAAAGAATTTAATTTTAACTTTATATACTTAAATGAATCTGGAGCAAAATTTTTAAAAGAAAAGTCTGTAAAAGGAGTCGGAATAGATTCATTAGGGATTGAAAGAAATCAAAATAATCATCCAACTCATAAAATACTTTTATCTAATAATATACCAATTATAGAAGGATTAAAGTTAAAAGATATAGATAAAGGTGAGTATATTCTTATAGCACTTCCTATTAAAATTAATAATGTAGAAGCTTCATTAACAAGAGCAGTGTTAATTAACAAAAAAGATCTAGTTTTTTAGCTAGATCTTTTAAAATGTACTCAATCCACTATATTCTTGTATAAAATATATCATTTCTTTTATTAAAGATTCGTCTTTATATTTATAATAATTTTTAGTATAAATACCATCATTATTATTAAAAATTTTTTCATAATAATTATTTACATTTTTTACTAAATAAGTTGTATTTTTACTTTTTATTAATAAATTAGTTTCTAAATTAAAGTTATTAATATTTCTTCTAGTTAAATTCGCTGATCCTCCAATAATTATTGATTCATTTTTATAATTAATAATTATTAATTTCGAATGAAATTGTTCTCCATTAGTATCATACCATCTCAATTTGATTTTTGAATTTTTTTGTAATTCTTTAGCAACTGATACATTAGGTATACCATTTTTATTTATACCAAAGGCATCTTTATTTGGATCTAAAATGACTTTTACATTTACTCCTCTAATACTTGCTTTTTTTATACTTTCAACTATATCTCTTTCACTTAAATAAAACATAGCAATTTTTAACTCATCATCTTTTTTTGTTTTATTTATATATTCCAATAAAGATTTTTTAATGTTACTTTCAGTAATTACTTTACCTTTAATATCACTCTTAAAAACTTTACTATCACTTTTTAAATTTTTGTAGTTTTCATAAATTTTTCTATTTGAAAATCTAATTACATTTAATTCTGAAATTAATAAATCATTTAATAAATCCCCTTTAAATTTAAAACCAATATTTGAATGATAGAAACTAGCACCATGTGGATTTGCTGATATAATCATACCACTTTTATCTGTTACAATTGTTTTTCTATGATTTGCCTTAAAATTAATTAATTTTAACATACTCATAAAAGATACTTTCTTATCATCTCCAAATGGACTATTAATTATTCCTTCTTTATATTTAGGTCTATAAAATCTTTTTAACAATACATCCCAATAACCTGAATACAAAAAATTAGAGTTTCTGAGTTCATCTAACTCTGTCATTACAACATCAATATTATTTTTTTTCATTTTTTCTAAATATATATTTTTATATGACCCATAAAAAGTATTTATTTTATCTGTTATAAAAATAATTTTCAGTGATGAATTATTTTTCTTTTTTTCAATTAATTTATTAGTTAATATTTTTGCTAAATTCGGATACTCATTTTTTTTGGAGTAGTTATCATTAAATAAAAACATATCAATAAGTATATATTCCTCAGCCTCATCGATTAAACTATAAACATTATTAAATATTTCTTGGTCCACATTCTTAACACCTTTTTTATTATAAGTCAAATCTTTTAAAAATGTGACTTCTATATTTTTGAATTTTTCAGATTGATAATTTAATCCTTTTGGTTGACTTTTGTTTATAGAAAAAAATATTATAATAATATTAATTAAAATGATACCTATTATGATTATTTTTATTCTTTTTTTAAATTTTGATTTAATAAATTCAACTCCTTTTATATTTTCAAACTCTCTAAGAATTAAAGGCTAAATTTAATCAAAGTTTTATTTAGGAGTTTATATAGAATCATTTATTAACCTTTTTATTAACAAATCTACTATTTTAGAATCAAATTGTGTACCTTTTACACTTTTTAATTCTTTAATTATCTGCTTAGTCCTTAAAGGATTACTTCTAT
This sequence comes from Bacillota bacterium, assembly GCA_051744845.1. Taxonomy (GTDB): domain Bacteria; phylum Bacillota; class Clostridia; order Peptostreptococcales; family Acidaminobacteraceae; genus JBNJDJ01. The sequence continues at coordinate 2,750 of JBNJDJ010000057.1, read as the reverse complement.
ATACCCTTTTAGAGCTCATAGCATCATAAGCATCAGCTACAGACAATATTTTAGCTTCCAATAAAATTTCATCACCTTTTAATTGATTAGGATATCCACTTCCATCAATCCTTTCATGATGTTGTAAAAGGATTTTAGCAGGTATTTTTAAAAAACTTATTTCAGATATTATATCATATCCAATTTCTGAATGTTTTTTAATTTCTTCATATTCTTTTAAAGTTAAGCTACCAGGTTTATTCAAAATATCATCAGAAATTCCAATTTTACCTACATCATGTAAAATACAAGCCAATTTCAATCTTTTCTTCCTTTTATTAGACAAATTTAAATCCTTAGCTAATAATAATGATATTTCACCTACTCTATCACAATGTCCTCTTGTATATGCATCTGAAGCTTCTATAGCATTTGCAATAGCTTTAATTGTATTAATATAATTTTCATCTCTTTGTTCTAATAAATTTTTAATTTTTTTAACCATATTATTAAAACTTTTGGATAATTTATAAAATTCATCATTTGATTTTACATTTGACTTAACATTAAAATTTCCTTTTATAATTTCATCAGTAACTCGAGTTAATTCATTTAAAGGATTTAGTAAATTATTAGCAAAGTAAATTGCAATAAATATCCCGGCTAAAGTACTAAATAAAACCATAAATATATTTTGATTTCTAATATCATTCAAGTTTTTTTGTAAATTTGTTTTTGTTACTGAAACTAATTTCCAATTATTTAATTTTATATCAACAGAAGAATATACATACTGATTACTATATTCGTTTAATATTTTACTACCTTTAACTTTTTTATTATTTCTAATTATTTTTTGATAAAAATCAGTATTATTTTTTAAATTATGTCCTACTATATTTCCATTTTGGTTAATTAAAAAGACATTTGAATTCCTTGAATATGATAGATTTTTTATTATTTCAGTAAATTTAGATAATTCAATATCTAAACCTATAACACCTTTTAATTTACCTGATTTATCATACACAGCTTTTGAAACTGTTTGTAATAGTTTATTAGAATCGCCTGCATCAATATATGGTTTTGTCCAATAAACTCTATTTTGATTATCTAAAGTACCTTGATACCACTTTCTATCACGAGCATCATAACTTTTTGGCATGGTTTTGTCCACAGGAGCAATATAAATTGAGCCATCTTTTTGAGAGGCATAATATAACCAAGTAATATCTTGAGATGATTCAACAATACTTAACCATTTTTGATGAATATTTTCAAAATCCTTTGGAATTGACTTAACTATTTTTTCTGTATTAGGATCTTTATTATAATTATAAATCTCTTCTTTTTGAGACCAAACTTTTACAATATATTCCATATCTAAAATAAGTTCATCAAAATAATAATCTTTTATATTTTTTAGTTCAATGTGATTATTATTTTTTATAATTTCCATAGCAATTTGCTCAGATTCTTTATAATTATAAAATCCCAAAATCGAAGTTGATAAAATAATTATAAGACTAACTGTAATTAATAATTTGATTTTTATTTTATTCACAATAAACTCCTTGAAAATATAAGATTATTTTCTAAATTTATTATACCATAATTTTAATATGATTAAAATTTAATCAAAAAAATCCTCTAAAATTAATTAGAGGATAAATTTTAATTATCTAAAAAATTTAAGATCTCTTTTAAATATTCAGGTAAATCAGGTGGTCTTCTACTTGATATTATATGTCCATCAACAACGCATGGTTTATCATGCCAAATAGCACCAGCATTTTCCATATCATCTTTTATACCTGGAGTAGAAGTAACATTAACTTCATCTAAAATATCTGCAGAAATACTAACCCAACCTGCATGACATATTTGTCCAATCATTAATTTCTCTTTATCCATATAGCTAACTATTTCTAATACTTTTGGAAATCTTCTTAATTTATCAGGAGCCCATCCACCTGGTATTAAAATTCCATCATATTCTTTATAACTAACTTCACCAAAAGTATAATCACTTTCAGCAGGAACCCCATACTTACCTGTAAATTCTTTTTGTTTATTTGGTCCTACAACATCGACTTTAACTCCTGCTTCTCTTAATCTTAAAATAGGATACCATAGTTCTAAATCTTCAAAATCATCATAAATCAAAGCAATAATTTTCTTATTCATAAATCTCCTTTTGTTTTATAAACTAAACTTATACTTCTTTTACCCAAATTTTTTTAAATTTAATCATTTAGTTTATATATTCAATCAAAGGTGTTATTTTCTTTTTATCAACATAATCACTACCATTTTTAATACTTTCTAAAAATATTTTTTCTTTTTTATCTTTTTCTTTTTTACTTTCAAGAATTTTTTTAAATCCCCATATAATAATTTTATTTAGAAAATTTAATCTTTTATAATCAAATCCACCTCTAAAATAAAAAAACTTATAATTTTTTAAATTATCAAAATTATTCTTTTCTATTTCCATTTTTAATTTATCAGAAAATTTTGACAAACCTACACCAAAAATTATAATTTTTTGAGTATCTTCTAAAAGTTTAATAATTTTATTTAACCCGCTTATTTTAGAAGCATATATACCACCACCGTATATAATAATTTCGTAATCACTTATATCAACATCTTTAATATTTTTAAGACTAATAAGTTTACATTTTAATTCTTCTTTAATCAAATAAGCATACCTTTTACTAAAACCACTTTTAGAATTATAAATAATTATTTTTTTCATATATACTCCT
>JBNJDJ010000056.1:0-13347 GCA_051744845.1 Bacillota bacterium | reverse complement strand
TAGGAAAAAAGAAAAAGCACTATTTAAATTAAGAAAAGAATATCAAAAAAGATAGACAATTAAGTCTATCTTTAATTAATACTTTCTTTTTCAGATATTATATCTTCATTTAAATAATCTTTTAAATCTTTAAATTGTTTTTTTGCATCTTTTTTACCTAATTTATATAAATCTTTAAATACATCTACATCTCTTTCAAAACGACTTATATTTATAGGTTTACTAGGTCTTATTACAAAAATATCTTTATTTTTTTCTAACTCTTTTATAAAATCCAACTTTTCATTATATCTTTTATATCTATTAATTAAAGAATTTAAAAATTCAGGATATTCTTTAAATTTTCTTTTATAAAATATCTTCCCCTTTGAAGGTGATTTTCTATAAGTCTCATCTCTAGTTAAAACTACTAAAATTTTATCATTACCATCTTTTAAACAATATTTTATAGGTATAGAATCTGAGATTCCTCCATCTAATAATCTTTTACCTTTATAATATACTTCATTAGCTAGACCAGGTAAAGAAGATGAAGCTCTAAGCATTTTCATTACATCTTCCCTAGTTTCAGCATTTTTCTTCTTTAAATACACTGCTTTTCCAGTATCTAAGTCAGTAGCTACTGCAATAAATTTTTTATCATTTTCAAAAAATGTTTTATAATCAAAAATATTAAGCTTATTTGGAACAGTATCAAATAAAAAATCCATTCCCATAACTTCCTTATCTTTTCTAAAAAAATTTAAAACATTAAAATATCTTTTATCATTAATATAATCATATATTATTTGACTATTTCTTTCTGGTTGTTCAGACAAATAATTCGCAATACTACAAGCTCCCATTGAAGTTCCATAATAAGAATCAACTCTAAATTCTTTTTCAAATAGATAATCTAGTACTCCTGCAGTATATATACCTCTAGTTCCGCCACCTTCTAAAACTAATGATTTATTCATTAATCACTCCTTTATTAAAAATCTCCAATTAAATTATAACATTTTAAGTTAAAATATAAATTGATTTTTAAATAATTAATAAAAAATTAATAATTAAAAAAAGCCTTATTAAAATTAATTAATAAGACTTATTTTTTAATCTAAAATATTAATTGCTCTCATAATTTTAGGTATAACTTGCTTTTTTCTTGAAACAATTTTTTCTACAAAACTACCTTGTTTTAACTTTTTATCAAAGGCTAAAGGAACTAACTTTTTATTTTTAGATTGATAAAGTAAATAAGATCCTTCTTTTATAATATCTGTTACTAAAAGTAAAGTTAAATCATGTTCTTTACTTCTAAATATTCTATTTAAAAAGTCAATATATTCATCTTTTCTATCAAAAACTTGTTCAATATCTAATGTGAAAACTTGAGATATTCCTACCTTTTTTTCTTTTAAATAAAACTCTTTAAAGTCTTTAAAAAAGATTTCTTCAATTGACTGCCCTTCTAAAGAAGTACCTTTCTTAAACATTTTCATTGCATATTTATCTATATCTACTTTAGCAATATCTTTTAGTTCTAAGACTGCCATTTTATCAATTTGAGTTGTCGTAGGTGATTTTAAAACTAAAGTATCAGAAATAATTCCAGATAACATCATACCTGCTATTTTAGGAGTAATTTCAACATCATTTTCTTTATACATTTGATAAATTATTGTATTAGTAGAACCTACTGGTGAATTTCTAAAACTAATTGGTAAAGTTGTAGAAATATCGCCTAACTTATGATGATCTACTATTTCTAAAATATCTGCTTCTTCTAAACCCTCAGCACTTTGTCTATATTCATTATGATCTACTAAAATAACTTCTTTTTTTGAAGGATTTAAAATATGACGTCTATTAACCATACCTAAATACTGCATATTTCTATCTACAATTGGATAATTAGAATGAGTATTATTTTGAATTTCTTCTTTAAAATCATCTAAATATTCATCATTGTAGAAACTAACTGGATTATTAGACATAATTGAAGATAAAAAATTAACTCTATTAATATACTTGGCTGTAGTATATGAATCAAAAGGTGTTATAACAACATTAACATCACTTTTTTTACACTTTTTAATTAATTTATCAGGTAAACTTGCATTTCCTGTTACAATAACACATTTAGCATTATTTTTTAAACATAATTTTATAGCATCATATCTATCACCAACAATTACTACTGAATTTTTATCAATAACATCGTTTTTCTTAATCGTTTTATAATGATAAGCCATAATAAACATCTGACCTAAAATATTTTCATCTGCCTTATTTATTAATTTAGCATCTAAATCAGATATAATATTTTCCATAGAAGTATTTATTTTATAATTATCACCATTAATTAAACTCATTGCTATATCACGCATAGTTACTATACCAATCAACTCATTAGTATTATCAACTATCGGCTGAGTTTTAATATCATTTTTAGTCATATAATCATATGCATGTTGTATTGAAACCTTAGGTTTTAATGGTCTTATCTTATCATACTCTAAATCACTTAATTGAATTTTTACATTATCGATTAAACTAGGAGGCTTTACATTAAAATAATCTAGTACAAATCTAGATTCTAAATTAATCTCTCCTAATCTATAAGGTTTAGTCTCATTTCCTAACTTATTTTTTAAATGCGAATAAGTAATCGAAGCAGTTATTGAGTCTGTATCTGGATTTTTATGGCCAAAAATATATGTAGTCATAATACCTCCACAACTTAAACTATATTTAAACTTATATCTAATGATTTATAAGAATGAGTCAAAGCTCCAACAGAAATTACATCTACTCCTGTTTTAGCAATATCCACTATTGTCTCTTTATTTATACCTCCAGAAGCTTCTAAAATAGCTTTCCCATCATTAATTTTAACTGCTTTCTTCATTTTTTCACAATTCATATTGTCAAGCATAATAATATCTGCTTTAGCTTCTAGAGCCTCTTTTAACATATCTATATCTTGTACTTCTACTTCTATTTTTGTAGTATGAGGCAATTTAGTTCTTATCTTTTTACAAGCTTTTGAGATACTTCCAGCTGCTTTAATATGATTATCTTTTATCATAACTGCAGAAGATAAATTAAATCTATGATTAAAGCATCCACCTAATTCAACAGCCTTTTTTTCTAAAACTCTTAAATTTGGAGTTGTTTTTCTAGTATCTACTACTCTAACATCAAAAGGTTTAACTAATTTATTAAACTCATAAGCTAAAGTTGAAATACCTGACATTCTTTGCATAAAATTTAAAGCTAATCTTTCAGCTTTTAAAATAGAAAGTGTAGAACCTTCTAATTTTAAAATATCAGTCCCTTTTTTTACAAAACTTCCTTCATCAACTAAAGGCTTAAACTTAATATCTTTATCTATCATTTTAAAAACTTTTTTAGCAACAAAAAAGCCAGAAACAACACCATCTTTTTTTACAGTCATCTTTGCACTAACTTTTTCATCTTTATCAATTAAATAATCAGAAGTAATGTCTCCATTATTTAAATCCTCAATAATTGCATTCTTTATAATATCTTCTAAAACATATTTATTAACCATTATTCCTCCATTATATCATTAATTATTTTATGGCTTCCAAGACTTTCTGGTCTATCTAAAATATCTATAAGTATTTTTTTAGATACAATTAACATATTCATAGTTTGAAAATAATCAATTGAATTATCATCTATATCTTCTAAATTAATAATCAACTTATTAATTTCAGTAAGTGCATTTTTAGCATCTTTTTTTCGTCTAACTATAAAAGCTGAGTGACTCATTATATTTCTTATTTTTTCTACATAATCTAAATAATCATTTTTAGACTCTATATCTTTTTTATCATAAACTACATTATTAAGTGTTTTAAAAGAAAGCACTTCTGAATTTATATCTTTAGATATTCTATTTCCTAAAACTATAGCTTCTAATAAAGAATTAGAGGCTAGTCTATTAGCTCCGTGTACACCTGTTCTAGCAACTTCTCCACAAGCATGTAAATTTTTCAAAGAAGTTTGACCACTTAAATCAACATCAATTCCTCCCATTAAATAATGTTGAACAGGTTTAACAGGTATATACTCTTTAGTAATATCAATACCGTGTTCTAAACAATGAGAATAAATTCCTGGAAATCTATTTTTAACATAATCCTCATCTTTATGAGTAATATCTAAATAAACTCCACTTTCGTCAGTTTTTTTCATCTCCTTATAAATAGATTGTGAAACAATATCTCTAGGAGCTAACTCTTTAAGTTCATGATATTTTTCCATAAATCTATTACCATCTTTATTTCGTAAAACTGCACCTTCTCCTCTTAAAGCTTCAGAAATTAAAAACGTTCTACTTTCATCAATATTTAATGCTGTTGGATGAAATTGTATAAACTCCATATCTAAAACATTAGCTCCAGCATTAAGTGCCATTGCAATACCATCACCAGTTGCAATTAAGGAATTAGTAGAATTTTTAAAGAGTTTCCCAATTCCTCCACAAGCAATTACTACTCTTTTACTTTTAACATAAAATATTCCTTTTTTATCTTCAAAAACTACTCCATTAACCTTTTCATTACTTTTTAATAGATCAATAGCAAATGTATTTTCAAAAATATGAATATTTTTCTTTTGCTTAACTTTCTGAGATAAAGCTCTAATAATTTCTTTACCAGTAGAATCTTTATAATGAAGTATTCTAGAAGAAGAATGTCCTCCTTCTTTAGTTTTTAAAAAGTTACCATCATTTTTCGTATCAAAATTAACACCAAAATCAACTAGGTTTACTATATTTTCCCTAGCTTCTTTTACCAAAATATTTACAGCTTCTTCGTCGTTATAATAACTACCTGCACTTAAAGTATCCTTAACATGACTTTCAAAATCACTTTCGTCTAGTGCTGCAGCAATTCCTCCTTGAGCATATTGTGAATTACTTTCATATATTTTATCTTTTGTAACTAACATAATATTATAGGTATCTTTGAGAGTTAAAGCAGTATATAAACCTGCTATACCCGTACCTATAATAATTATGTCAAATTTATTTTTTATAGAATCACTTTTATTAACTAAAGGATTTTCCATAAATACTCCTAACTTAATTCAAGCATCTTATCTAATGCTTTTTTAGCCTTATTGGCCATTTCAGAATCAATATGGATCTTATGTTTTTCTTCTTTTAAAGAAGTATATAAAATTTCTAAATTAGTTTTTTTCATATTTGGGCATATTAAAACTTCAGATAATAAGATAAACTCTTTATCTGGGTTTTGATTTCTCATAATATTTAAAATGCCTTTTTCAGTACCTACTAGATACTTTTCAATTCCTTCTTTACTAGCATAATCAATCATTTGTGATGTTGAACCAACAAAATCAGAAATTTTAACAACTTCTGGTCTAGCTTCAGGATGCACCATAACTTTAGCATCTGGATATTTTTCCTTCATTTCTTTAACTTCTTTTGGAGTTACTGCTTCATGAGTAGGACAAAATCCATCCCATAAAATAATTTCTTTATCAGTAAATTTTTGTACATACGAACCTAAGTTTCTATCTGGTCCAAAAATTATTTTATCAGCATCTAATTTTTCAACTATATTTACAGCTGAAGAAGATGTACAACAAACATCTGAAATTGCTTTAATTTCAGTATTTGAATTAACATAAGTAACTACAGGTACATTTGGATGTTTTTCTTTTAACTCTTTTAACTTTTTTACTGTCATCATATCTGCCATAGGACAACCTGCATCATCATTAGGCAATAAAACTGTTTTTTCTGGACTAAGTAATTTAGCACTTTCTGCCATAAACTGAACTCCACAAAAAACTATCATATCTTTATCAGTCTTTGCTGCTTCTATACTTAATTTTAAAGAATCTCCTAAAATATCAGCCACTTCTTGAATCTCTGGTATTTGATAATTATGTGCTAATATTAACGCATTTTTTTCTTCTTTCAATCTATTAATTTCTTTAATTAACTCTTCTTTTTCCATTTTTTCCCCTTTCATTAGCCATCATTATTATTTTAAGTTTATTAGAGCCACTTGTCAACTCTTAAACAAGTTTTTCATTGTTTATTTTTTAACTTATTCATCATACTTTTTACACTCATACTACTAGAGTCTTTTCGGGTATCAATTTTTAATTCATCTATTTTTTCTAAACTTTTATTCTTTAACTTATCACTGACTATTTCTTCTATAACAGTTTTTATTAAAACCAATACTGGAACTCCTAAAAGCATTCCAATAAAACCATTTAAAGCTCCACCTATTGTAACGGCAATAATTATCCAAAATGGACTAACACGCATTTTATCTCCTAAAATTAATGGGCCTAAAACTAAACCGTCAAATTGTTGTAAAACTAAAATAATTAAAATTATAGGTATAGTTTTACTAGGCATTACTAAAAGAGTAATTATAATTGCTGGAACTGAACCTATAAAAGGTCCAACATAAGGAATAATATTCGTAAGGCCAATTATTAAAGAAATAATTAATGGATTAGGTATGTTTACAATAGTAGAAATAAAATAACAAAGTAGTCCTATAATAGTTGAATCTAGTAATTTCCCAATAAAAAAGTTAGAAAATATATTATCAGCAATTTCTCCAATTCTTAAAATATTTAGTGTTTTTTTATAATCAACAAAAGCAAATAAAAAACGCTTTATTCTAATAAGTAAATCTTTTTTATCTATCAACATATAAACTGCTATAACAAATGATAAAATCATTTTAATCATTGTAGATGTTATTGCAAAAGCTTGAGTAACTACGGATCTTAGAAGTTGTCCACTTAACTCTCCTACTCTAGAAATCATTGTTTCAAAAGAATCTTTAATATATTTATTAATCTCAATTAATACTTCGCTATTAAACTTATCTTCAATATATTTAGCTGGCACTTCAAAGGACGAATTATTACTCAAAGTATCTACTAAAGAGAGTGTATTATCAATTAATGTAGGAATACCAATTGCAAGTAAAAAAAGTATAATAAAAACTATCAAAATAACTGTTAAAGCAATTGATTTAGGTCTGTCTAAAAAAGTTTTTTCAGTTAAAAACACAATAAATTTATCAAGTAAATATGCTAAAGCAAAAGAATATATTAAAGGTGATAATGCATTCCTTATAGGCATTAAAAACTCTGGGTTTACACCAAAGGAATAAATAATAATAGCTACTAAAGCTAAAATAATAGCTATTGAAGTTAAAACAAGTAGTTTTTTGTCTGTTTTATTTTCCATTTTACTCTCCAATTATTTTTATTAATACTCTCTTTTTACGCATTCCATCAAATTCTCCATAAAAAATTTGTTCCCAAGGTCCAAAATCTAATTTCCCTTCAGTAATAGCACAAACTACTTCTCTACCCATTATTGTTCTTTTAATATGAGCATCAGCATTATCTTCATAACCATTATGATCATATTGATCATAAGGTTTTTCTGGTGCTAATTTTTCTAAAAATCTTTCAAAATCTCTTTTCAAACCTTCTTCATCATCATTAATAAATACGCTAGCAGTAATATGCATAGGATTAACTAAAACCATGCCTTCTTTAATACCACTTTCATTAATTGTTTTTTGTACATCTGATGTAATATTTATAAATTGTCTTCTTGAATTTGTATTAAACCATAATTCTTTTTTAAAACTTTTCATTTTTTTCCTCCTAACAAAAAGAAGTGGTGCCTATGGCAACCACTTAACTAGTCAATTGATTTATAGTCAACATCTTCAGCTTCTTCTTTATTAAAAGAATCTGAATCAGTCTTAGTTTCTTTCATTGAACTATCAATCTCTATTTCAACTTCAGGTTCATTTTTCTCTCTTGTAAAGCTTTTATAAAAATAATAGCCTACTCCAGAAGCAATCAAAATCAAACCTAATGGTGAAAATAATAACCTAGTAAAAAAACTAATAACCAATAATAAAAAAAACATAATCATTACCAAAGTTAAGCATCCATGATTGTTTTTATAATAATACATAATATATCACTTTCCTTTAATTATATTTTATCTTATTGGTTAATATTTTTCAATAAAAAGAATAAATTTAATAATCAGAGTCAGACTTTTCACCTTTTACTATTTGAACAGATGATGAAGCACCTATTCTAGTTGCTCCAGCTTCAATTACAGCTTTAGCTTTCTCTAAATCTCTAACTCCACCAGATGCTTTAACACCTAATTTATCTCCTACTGTCTTACTCATAAGTTTTACATCTTCAATAGTTGCTCCACCTGATGAAAATCCAGTCGAAGTCTTAACAAAATCAGCTCCAGCTTCTTTAGCTAACTCACAAGCTTTAACTTTTTGAGAATCACTTAAAAGACAAGTTTCTATAATAACTTTTAATAAAGCCTTATCTTTACAAGCATCAACTACTGCTTTAATATCATTTTTTACATAATCAAACTCTTCATTTTTCAATGCAGCAATATTTAATACCATATCTATTTCATCTGCCCCATCATTTATTGCCTTTTTAGCTTCAAAAGCTTTTACTTCACTAATTGATTGACCTAAAGGAAAACCAATTACAGAAGTAACTTTAACATCAGAGTTTTTAAGTTCTTCATTTACTAAAGAAACATAATAAGGATTTACACAAACTGAAAAGAAATCATATTCTTTTGCTTCTTTACATATCTTTAATACATCTTCTTTTTTAGTATCAGGATATAAAATTGTATGATCAAAATATTTAGATAGTTCCATTTTTCACCTCTTTTTTCTACACTTAATTTATAAAAATATTTTATATATTTTTAATAAAAAAATCAATGTAACTACATTAAATTTGTAAGTATCTTACAAATTAATCTTCATAAACCTCAGGTTTTAATGTAGCAATATAAGGTAAATTTCTATATTCTTCAGCATAATCTATACCATAACCAACAATAAATTCATCTGGTATATTAAATCCTTTGTATTTTACATCAACATCTACAGTTCTTCTTTCTGGTTTATCTAAAAGAGTTATTGCTTCAACAGATTTTGCATCTCTATTTCTAAAATTATTAAGTAAATAATTTAAAGTAAGTCCTGTATCTACTATATCTTCTACTAATAATACGTGCTTATCTTCAACACTAGAATCAACATCTTTAATAAATTTAACTACTCCACTACTAACTGTTGAATGACCATAACTTGAAGCTGCAATAAAATCTACTTCTACAGGTATACTTATATTTCTCATTAAATCAGCCATAAAAACATTAGCGCCTTTTAAAACACATATTAACATAACAGGTTTACCTTTATATTCCTTTGAAATAATACTACCTAGTTCTTTTACCTTGTTTTGAATGTCTTTTTTTGAAAATAGTGTTTCCTTAATATCTCCTTGCATATAGCTCCTTTCAATTATCTTTTTTCAATAATAAATATAACAGGTGGTTTATTTACTTGATTATAAAAATCAATTTTAGCAATATTAAAATCTCTTTGATCAACAGTTTTAAAAAAATCTTTAATTAAATCTAATTCATTTTTTCCTTCACTATGACCTGGATACGCAGTTATAAATATTTTTCCTGCTCTTTTTAATATATCCATCGCGACTTTAATAGATTTCAAAGTTGATTTGCTTTTAGTAGTAATAGATTTATCTCCACCTGGTAAATATCCTAAATTATATACAACTAAATCTACTTTTTTTTCAATATAATCTTTAAAATTTTCGTGACTATCTTTTATCAACTTATAATTAGATTTCCCTTTAGTATTAAGTAGTTTTTCAGTATTTTTTATAGCATCTTTTTGAATATCAAAACCGAATACAAATCCATCTTTTTTTAAATTTTCTAATAAAAATAATGTATCATATCCATTTCCCAAAGTTGCATCAATACATAAAAAATTTGATTTAACCTTTTCTTTTATAAGTGAATGTATAAAATCTGTAGCACCATTTAAAAATTTATTCATTTAAATTTCCCTTGTCTTTTTTAATAAATATATAATATATACTTAATGCTATTAATATTAAAGACATTACTCTTGCCATTTGAATATTTCCAAACATTAAACTATCTGTTCTTAAATCTTCAATAAAAAATCTTCCTACTGAATAAAGTCCAAAATACATTGCAAATATATCTCCGTGTTTTTTCTTTATTTTTTTACCTATAGTGATTAAAAATAAAAAGATACATAAATTCCAAATTGATTCATATAAAAAAGTTGGATGAACTTTAATTCCATCAACTACAATTGCCCAAGGTAAATCAGTAGGTCCACCGTGTGCTTCACCATTTGTAAAGTTTCCCCATCTTCCTATTGCTTGACCAAGTATTAAAGCTGGAGCTACAAAATCTGTTAATTGTAAAAAATTTAATTTTTTCTTTTTACAATATATAAAACCTCCTAAAAGGCCTCCTAATACAGCACCGTGTATTGCTAAACCTCCACCTCTTAGATTAATCATTTTCAAAATATCTGAACCATAATAATCTAAATTAAATAAGACATAATAAATTCTTGCTCCTACAATTCCTGTAGGAACAACAACTAAAACTAAATCAATTATCTCATCTTCAGTATAACCTTTTTTCTTTCCTTGCTTTAAAACAATAAAAACACCTAGCATAATTGCTAGAGCCATAAATATTCCATACCATCTAACACTTAAACCAAAAATTTCAAAAGCTACTGGATCTATCATTTCGTTTCTCCTTCATTTTTTACAATCGATAAAACAGAATTTTTCGTATTTAACTGATTTTTAAAAATATCTAAAGCGTATTTATAATCTATACTTTCTAAAATATCTAAATAATCAAATGAATTAATCCCTTTCATATGATATGTAGTAAATAATGAAGCTATAGATTGTAACGAATTAAAAGATGCAATAAATCTCCCAATAAATTTACGTTTTATCCTTAAAAAATCTTTTTTATCAAAACCATCTACTTTAGATTTATCTATATAATCAATTATTACTTTATACAACTTTTCTGGTTCATCAGTTTCTCCACCTATAATTGAGTGAATATAATGCTGATTATATGAATGATCTGCTGAAAAAGATTCATCAATCAAACCGCTGTTATAATGTTTTTTATAAAATTCACTAGAAGAACCAAATAAAACAGTTAAAGCTATTTTTAAAGCTAAACCTCTTTTAAATGTCTCTCTTTTCGAATAATCATTAATAGAGACATCTTTAAATCCAACTGCAATTTTAGGTTGTGATACATCCATATGTTCAACAACCTTTTTTTGTTTAGGTGTTTTAGGCTCTTTTTCAATAATAACCTTTGGATTTGCAGATCTCTTTATATATTCATCACTTAATGAATTATCAACTTGTTTAAATACCTTATTATGATCAATATCTCCTATTAAAAACATAATCATATTTTTTGGAGAATAAAATTGATTGTAACAAAAATCTAGATCTTCTTTAGTTATTTTTTCTATAGACTCTACACTTCCAGCTATATCTTCTCTAATTGGGTTTTTATGATATAAAGCTTTAAGAGTATTAAAATATACTTTCCAATCAGGATTATCTAAATACATATTAATTTCTTGTTCAATAATACCTTTTTCCTTTTCAACATTTTTTTCAGTTATATGTGGTTTTTGAACAAGGTTTATCAATTGATCTAAACTTTTATAAAAGTTATCTACAGTATAAAATTTATATGTCGTTGAATCAAATTTTGTACTTGCATTTACTTTAGCACCTAACATTGCAAATTTTTCAAAATTATCTTCTTGTTCGTCTTCAAATATCTTATGTTCTAAAAAATGTGCTATCCCTGCAGGTTTTTTAAATACTTTTCCATCCTGAGTTTCAAAAGTATTATGAATAGAACCGTACTTAGTTAAAAAATATCCATGTTTTTTATTAAAACCTTCTTTTTTTAAAACATATATTTCTAAACCAGATGGATGAGTTCCTTTAATTAATGTTTCTTTCAATGTTTTATTAAATATTTTTTCACTTTTCATCATTTTCACCTTTTTCTAATTTATCAATAAAATGAATCGTATCTAAATCTAACTTCTTACTTACTTGAATTATTTCATCTTTAGAAATATTTTTATACTTTTCAATTAATGCATCTGTTTTAATTTCTTTATTTATTAAATCTTGACTATAATAATAATTAATAAAAGTATTAGGATAGTCAGATCTAGATTGTATAGAAGCAACAATTGATTTTTTTGCAATATCAATTTCATTTTTACTAATTTCACCATTTTGGATATCTTTTATATTCTTTTTAATAAGTTTTTTTACTTCTTCTTTATTTTCTCCATTTATCCCTGATGTAATAAGCATTATAGATTTGTATTTTTCTAACTTGGCATAAATATAATAAGCTAGAGACTTTTCCTCACGTATATCTTTAAATAATTTAGAATTTGCTCCACCACCTAAAATAGTAGTAAATAATACGCTTGCTTCATATAAATCATCTTCATAAGAAATATTTGTACGATATCCTAATGTTAATTTTGATTGATTCACATTCATATTTTCTACATATTCATTAACATTTTGAATATCTTTATATATATTTTCTCTATCGATATGAATTATTTCTTTTCTATCAAAATTAATATTTTTTCTAACAATTTTTTCAGTATAATCAAAATCAATATCTCCAATTACACAAAGATCAATTGGAGCATTAGAAAAAATTTCCTTATAATATTTATAAAGTTCTACTCTATCTATCTTTTTTACATTTTCAATTGAACCATTTTGACTTATTCTAAATGGCTCATCAGGACACATTTTCTCAATACATTGTTCTAATGCATAAGTTACTTTGTCATTTTTCTTAGATTTAATAGTTTGTATTAAATTTCTCTTTTCTTGTTTTACATATTCTTCTTTAAATCCACCGTCTTCAACTAAAGGATTCATTATCACTTCATTTAATGTATCAATTGCATTTTTAAATATATTTTCTGATGACACATAATTTTGGTCAGGCACTTGCAATTTAAATTGAAATATATGTTTCTCACCATATTTATGAACATCATTTACTAATATAGCACCATATAACTCATCTAATCTTTCATTTAATTTTTGTGCTGTTTTATATTTAAAACTTCCGCGTTCTAAAAGTCTAGCAATTAAAGCATTTTTAGACGCATCATTTTCTCTTAAAGGTCTTTTTATATACATACCTATCAAATCTGTCTTGAATTTATCTGATTTAATCAAATGTAAATTAAAACCTTCTGAAATTTCTATCTTTTTAATATTTTGTATCATATCCACTTCCTTTCAACATTATCATTATATAATATTCAAATTAAAATTCAAACTATTATCTTTTTT